>CALCBR010000001.1:0-10573 GCA_937897105.1 uncultured Acidimicrobiaceae bacterium
ATCCAGCTTGAGGATCGTATTTCCAGACGGTGTCGAGCACTCGGGGGTCTTCGCCGCGGTTCCATTGAGAGCGTTCCGTTCCACCTGTGAAGTAGAGGTGTCCGTTTGAATCGGTCCACATGAATCGATTGCTGTAGAAGTAGCCCTCCCACTCCTCTGGTTTTCCTACGACAGTGGTTTCCTGTTTTTCCACGTCGAGGTACAGCACCTTGTTCTCCGGGATAGTGATGCCGTAGATCCTGTTGTTCACGGCGTCAGGTGCGATGGTGACAACTTGTAGATGTTTCGCGCCGATGCCATCGGGTTCTGCGGCGCTGAGATCGACGAATGAGTTGTCAGCCGGGTCGAGGGCATACCAGTGGAATCCGCGTGTTTCAAAAAAGGCTCCATCGATGGAGGATCGGTCGAGTGTTGCGACGTAGATGCGATCGTTGTGATGGGTTGGCCGTGTGTGGAACTTCTCGGCAGTTTCAGTGGCGCGCCAATTGTCAGCTTGTTTTGAGGCAGTTCGTGCGTCGCCCACCCAACTCAAGACTCCAGTCGATTCGTCGAGCCGGTAGAGCATTGAATTCTGGACATGGTCGTGACCGGAGATGAAGATGTTTCCCGACGGATCCGATCCGACGGCCAACCAGGATTGGTCTGGCTTGTCGCCGTCGGGGGAATCAGGCAGTTGCCATACTTGCACTCCCGCCATGTTGCCGTCTCGCGACTTGACCCCTGGCACCTCGATGTATGTCGGTGTTGGGTCGGTGGTTGATGTTGAGGTTGTCTCAGCCGGTTGCGTGGTCTCTGGACTCGTTGGAACCACTGTCTCTGACGGGTTGGGAGCAGACGTATCTGGGGCTGTGCTCGGAACTTGCGGTGAGGGGCTAGAAGCGCACCCTGCAGACAGCACAGCAATTACTCCTGCTAGGTAAAAACGAGCCGGCGAGACTTTGCGCATCAGGAAGACGATAAGCCCATTTGGCAGAAAGTGTCTTTACTTTTACTGAGGTCTAATTTACAGTTCGCGTGTGGGTGTAACTGCAGATTCATCGCAGGGGAACGTTGACCGGCTCGCCTATGAGCGAAAGGTGGTGGAGCCGTTCGTCGGAAGTTTTGGCTGGAGGACGCTGTTCAACGTGGTGTGGCCGGTGGCTGGCTGGGCTGCGACATTGGCCTTCTACACCAATGACACCATCCCTCTGATTGCTGCGATCGTGCTGTGCGCAGTATTCATTCAGGCGCTGTACATGCCTGTCCACGAGTCGGTGCATCGAACAATTTCTGCTGGAAGATCTCGATACGTGTGGCTTGATCGTGCGGTCGGGTCGTTTGCGGCTTGGGTGCTGTGCACGAGTTTTGTTGATCATCGTCACACTCACCTCCTTCATCACACTCATGCAAACGACGAGGAGGACCCTGACATTCTCAACGCCAAAGGTTCTCCGAAGGTCATTGCCGGTCGCATTGTGTTCGGTGCCATTGCCTACCCTCTTCTGCCGCTGATTGCGGTTGTTCCAGGAGGGCAACGTGTGCTGCCAACGCGGTTGAAAGCCAAACTTGCGAAAGTTGCGTCGTTCCGTTCAGACGAAGCACGACGAGGGGCCCAACGTGTTGCGTTTAGTCACATTGCTCTGCTTGCAGTTGCGCCGTTCGTGGGTCTTGCAGTTGAAGTTTGGGTGCTGTGGTATCTCGCAGGTTGGCTCGGCAGGTTTTGGCTTTCGATTGTGTTCGGGTGGCTTCCGCATCACCCTCATTCTGAAGTTGGCCGGTACCGCGACACCAGAATCTTCACGTTTCGCTTCAGTACATTCTTAATTCGGGGTCACGACTATCACCTGTTACACCACCTGTTTCCTCGCGTTCCCCATTACAAGTTGAGGCGACTCTGGAAACAAATTGGCTCGCACCTTGCATCACAGGGAGCACGCATTGAAGGCAGAGCAGCACGAGAGCTCGGCATTGCACCTCAGTAATCCGAGAAGTTCCGTCTCGCAGTCGTCGAGCGCTGCACCTCCTTGTTGGACCGCAGCGTGTCGTTGTTGGGCCGAAGAGTGTTGCGCTTCCGGTGCTGTAGAGCTCAGCGAAGGGTGCGCAGACAGTCGATGACTTGTTCGATTTGCTCATCGTGGTCGCCGGCACAGCGGATGATGATGTGTTGAGAGCCAGCGGCTACAAATTCGTTTACCCATTCCGCGAGCCCTGAAGCGCTGCCCGCGTAAGTTGCTTGAACGGCCTTCATCGCTGCTGGTGGTGCCGGGTAGTACGCAGCGAGGTAGTCGTTCAGCGTCTTGTCAGCCGCATCAGCGTCATCGTTTAGTGCAACAGTGAGGTACGACGCCGTCGCAATCGAGGCCAGGTCACGACCCGACTCTGTCGCTGCGTTCTGGACGACACTTAGACCTGAAGCAAATTGGTCGGCGTGCCCGATCGGCATCCATCCGTCATACATGCGACCTGCGCGTCGTTGCGTCACTTCGTTTGAACCTGCGACCCAGAGTGCCGGGCCGCCCTCTCGGTGAGGTGTCGGCAACGCTTGCACTTCATCAAGGTCGTAAAAGTCGCTGTGGTGGCTGACCTTCTCCCCTGCCCACAAGCGCCGGCAAATGTCGAGATGCTCGTTAAATCTTCCGACACGCCGAGCGAACGAAACGCCAACTGACTCGAATTCGTGATGAGTGGTTGGGGTGTCGGTTCCGATACCGACGCCGAGAATGAGTCGCCCTTCAGAGATCTGGTCAACTGTCGCGGCGTGGTGCGCAAGCACGACTGGGTGGCGTAGCACTGGGAGCAGAACCGCTGTGCCGAGTTCTACCGATTCGGTGCGGGCAGCGATCGCAGCGAGCATTGCGAGTGGCTCATGGCGAGCGCGAGCAACGATGGAGTCTCCAACCCACACCGAGTCGTAGCCGAGCTGTTCCGCTCGATCAGCGAGGCGCAGTAGGCGCTGAGCATCGAAGTCTCCAGACATGACAGCCTCGCGTGTGGGCACGAGATATCCGAAAGACACAGTGTTGTCACTCACTTCAGTAACTTCTCCATCACATGTTGAGTCGCTCTGACATTACGTCAGAGCTTGGGTGCGACAAGCGGCCATGGACGTTCGCGCTCCATCCACAGTCCGATGTCGAGGAGTTCTTGTTCGCTGTGATGCCGGCCGATGACCTGCAGCCCGACTGGGCATCCGTCAACGCTTCCTGCTGGTATCGAGATCGCTGGATTTCCCGCGATGTTGGCGGGGAACGTGAGGCGACCGTTATTTCGTGCGCCGGCGACGAGCCCACCGAAGGTGTCAGGTAGTGGCCCTTCGGCATTGAACGCAATGTCGGGGTTTGAGGCTGTGATCACGAAGTCAACGTCATCGAAGATGTCGGCCATCCGCTCAACGACCGCCATGCGGCGTTCTTCGATGCGGGCTCGGCCGTCTTCATTGTAGAGGTCTTCGGTGTAGCGAAGGCCAGCCCGAATTTCAGGGGTGAGGTCACCTTCGCATGCTGGCCAGCGATCACCGAGCTCTGCCCGAATGGCGATCATTCCGCTGATCGACCATGCCGCACCCATTGATGGGAGCGTGGAGTCGATCTGTTGTTGACGCATACCGAGACTGCCGATGACTGCATTAGCGGCGTCGGTGAGTACATCCCACATTGCGGGTGAGACGGTGGAACCGCCCCAGTCGGGGATTACTGCAACACGGGACCCGTGCAAGGTTTCGATAAACGTCCCGAGTTGAGTTTCCCAGCCGGTCACTTTCGGCAAGCTCAAGGTATCTCGCGGATGGAAACCATTCGTCACGTCAAACCAGCGGGCTGTATCTCGTATTGATCGTGTCAGGCTGCCGATGGAGACGGTGAGGTTGCCAACAAGGGTTTTCGGGCTTCGGGGGATGCGACCAAATGTTCCTTTCAGCCCGACGAGCCCGCAGAAACCGGCAGGGATGCGAATTGAACCGCCGCCGTCGCCTCCGGTTGCGATCGGTACGAGGCCGCCCGCTACCGCTGATGCCGAGCCCCCAGAGGACCCGCCCGGTGTTCGCGACAGGTCCCACGGGTTACGCGTTGCACCATTGAGTACCGTGCGTGTGAGGTTCACTCCGCCGAATTCGCTTGAGGTGGTCAGACCGACCGGTATCGCCCCAGCGCTGATTGAGCGGGACACCATGGTTGATGTGTGCTCGGCTACTCGGTCGGCAAACACTGCGCTTGCTTCGGTTAGGGGCCAGCCCTTCACAGCGTCAAGTTCTTTCACCCCAAGGGGAACTCCCCCGAAAGGTGCCTCAACATCGGCGTTTGCGGCTGCTGTGAGCGCGCCCTTTTCATCAGTGAAACTGAACGCATTAAGGGTGCTTGAGGCGATCTCTGAGAACGTTTCGCGCATGACCTCTGCGGGGTGAAGTCGACCGCTTCGGAACTCATCGACAAGCCCGCATGCGTCACCGTCCCATGTCATCGCAACCCTCCTTCACGCGCTGGTGTGTGAGTTCACGGTAGTGAGGTTCAAGGTGCTCCCCCGACACGGATCTAACCGTCATCCGAGTGAGCACGCTTCCTGCAGCGAAGACTCCTGCTGCAGATATGGACAAATGTCGTATGCAGGTGCCGGCTAAAACTCCGATCACTGAGTGAATGACGCTGTTAGAGAGATTGCGGTCAGATGTAAACCATGCAAGCGCCGCTCGACCTGGTGCACCTTCGCCGTCGTCGTTGACCAGTTTTGGTGTTATGCGTCAGCGCATTCACCGTGCCGCTGAGGTTCTTGGTTTGCCTGAAGATATGGCCGAACAGATCGCTCAACCGCGTCGAGTGATTGAACTCAATCTGTTGATCGAAATGGATGATGGGAGTCGCGGCTTGTTTCAGGCGTGGCGAGTTCAGCACAACTCAACTCGTGCTCTGCAAGGCATGAAAGGTGGTCTGAAGGTCTCAGCTGATCAGTCTGCGGACGAAACGATTGCGCTTGCTGCGGGCATGACGATCAAGAACTCTCTTGTTGGGCTTCCGCTCGGGGGCGCTAAGGGAGCAATTTCTGCTGACCCGAGAGCGCTTTCTGAGGGTGAAAAGGAACGACTGATTCGCAGATATGCCCTCGAAATTTCCCCTGATTTGGGCTCACCGGGCAATTGGATTGATGTTCCGGCCCCTGATATGGGAACTTCTGCGAAAGATATGGCAATTTTTGCGGACACGATTTCACGACTGCATGGCGGCTTCACCCCGGGAGTGGTCACCGGTAAACCAATTGAAATTGGTGGAATTCCTGGACGTGTGAAAGCCACCGGTCACGGTGTTGCCCACATTGCGTCGCTTGCCATTGATCTCGACGGGGCGAGGTGCCTCGTCAGTGGCTTCGGAAACGTTGGCCAATTCGCTGCCACCGGCGTCGAGTCGTGTGGAGCAGCGGTATGCGCGATCATTGACCCGTATCTCGGTGGAGTGCTGTATCGCTCTGCAGGTATTTCTTGTGTCGCGCTGGCCGATTTCCTTGCAGTGAATGGGCGCTCGGCGACGAGTTTCGTTGAGTTTGCCGAAAGCTTCGAAGGGCACGAAGTGCTTGATGTCGATGAATTGCTGCGTGCGCTCGATTCGATGCCGATCGATGTGTTTCTACCGTGTGCCGCCCCGCAGTCGGTGCATTCTGATTTCGCTGCAGCTCTTGTTTCGGCTGGAGTGAAGATCGTTGTTGAAGGCGCGAATTCTCCGCTGACTCCGTCGGCCGAGCTCGTGTTTGCTGCGGCAGCAACGCAGATCGTGCCAGATGTGCTCGCTAACGCTGGTGGCGTTGTCTGCTCATATCTGGAGATGTCGAAGGCCGCTTCGATGACGCTCCCGACCGAAACGGAGACGTTGGCGAATGTCTCGTCGATCCTCACCGATGCGTGGGCTCGTACGACTGAATACAACCGCCGCTACAACCTTGGTAATGATCTTCGCCTCACCGCAGACACGGTGGCGGTGGCAGATATTGCAGCTGTTCATACGTTGCGCGGAATTTTCTGATCGTTTTACGAAAAAGGGGCAAATCCAACCGGATAGTTCCGGGGGTCTGTGCCGAATCCTTCAATCAATGAAGTTGTTTTTGATGTGAAGGAGAAGTGATGAGCCAGGTAGTGCTCGGGATGATTTCATGTGCATCGCTTGCAACGATCGCCGTGAT
The DNA here is from genome assembly GCA_937897105.1 of uncultured Acidimicrobiaceae bacterium. GTDB lineage: Bacteria > Actinomycetota > Acidimicrobiia > Acidimicrobiales > Ilumatobacteraceae > Casp-actino5. The sequence goes on from CALCBR010000001.1 coordinate 6,139, forward strand.
TGTTCGGCCGCGCTGACATAGTCCCTGTTGGGCGGAGCTTTAAATGGTGACATCTGTTGTGTTGCCCAATGGCTGAATGAGCCGATTGTTCTTGTCATGGCAGACGGCATGGAGAGCGGTACCGGTTCTCACGCACCGCAATCTGCGGCTGCGCTTCGGTCATCAGCGTGGTTGCTCGAGCATATTTCTGCACAAGCTCCACTGTTGTCACTTGGTGATGAGCGGTCAAAGCAACTATTTCAAAAGCTTGTCGACAATTATCACCGGGCCCGGCAGTTGATTGCCGAGTCGCTCGGTGTTTCTGATGAGCGGGGCTTTGCTGCTCATGTTCCTTTGGCGATTGACCCAACTCCGCAGGGTCTTGCGATGAGTGCTCGTCGAGCATCTCGTTGGATCGGTATTGCGCTCTGATCTCACCGCTCTAGGTTGTTTCACCCGGACTGTTACGCAACGAATGTTGAGTCGAGTGCGTTGGCCGCTACCTGTCGGATGTCGACGTCATAGTTGTCGATCATTTCGACGTCGAGTGGGTCTATGCCGTAGATGGCGTTGAGCCAGATCAACGTTCCGGTGTCTTTTGCAAGCAGGCCGGCGTGACCTTTTTCGTCGGTGAAGATTGATGTTGATCGTGGCCCGATGAGCGACTCGATTTCTGGAAGTGCTCCTTGTTCGAACATGTCTCGAAGTTCGTAGATTGCGGCGCCGTGGTAGAAGGTGAAGACGTCTGCGCCTCCGAGGTCTGCGCTGAGTTGTTCGGCGAATGCTTGAAACGCCTGATAGCCGTCGTCGGTTCGTTCTCTATGTTCGGCTGAGTCGTTGAAGGTTCTTGGGAAGTCGACCCATGGCATTGCGAGGCCGATTCTTGTGTCGGGGTTTTGGTCGAGCGCGTATTCGGCGATTTCTAGTTCGGCCCAACTTTCGGTGACTCCGCTGTTCAACAGTTCTTTGGAGCAGCAGATCATGATGAGGACGTCAACGGTGCCGGTGTTGAGTTCGGCTTTGATTTCCGCTTGAACCTTTGGGGCTTCCCACATTGCTTGTGGGGCTCCTTTTTCTCCGCCGCGGGACACGATGAGCTGGTTGTGTCCTTCGATGCCTGCGAGGTCGGCTGCTGTTTCCATGTTTTCTGCGAATGGTCGCCCGAAGCTGTGCCCCATGTAGAGGACCTCTAGGCCTTCAACTTCGGTTTCTGAGTCGGCTTCGTCAGTGGCCTCATCAACGTCAACGGCTGGTGTCTCAGCCGGGTTCTCGTCTGAGGGCTCATCAACAGCCGGTTCCTCAGTGAGTTCGTCAGCGGCGTCATCGAGTTCGGGTTGAGGGGTGTCTGGCTGAACTTCCATCGACGGACTAGTTGACTCGGCGGCGTGAACTTCGGGTGTCGTCGGTGTCGGAGCGATGGAGGTCGTCTCACTCGCAACCCCGTCTTGGTCTGTGGTGCTCGCACAACTCGCGGTGACGAGGGCTGCAAGGGTGACGCCAGCTAGGGCTGCACGGGTAAACGGGGTTGACGTTGATTTCGACATAGCCCAATAGTTCGACCGAAACGTAAGAGAATTTCTCTCCTGGGAAAGATGGCGGTAAGAACTTCACAAGAACAATGCTCCGGTCAAGAAATCGAGAATCTTTTACAGCTGTGACAGTTGTTGTATCTGTCGCAGCAGAGCAAGTACATTCATGGATGTGACAGCTGTTTCTTCTGAGATGTTGGTTGATCAACGGTTGATTTCGCGTCGTGAACGAGCTGACCGTGAGCGTTCTGAAGTCAGGGCTCGGATTCTAGAATCTGCTCGACACTCTCTTCGTGAGGGAACGATGTTTGATCTCACGATGCAGCATTTGGCCACGGATGCCGGAGTGAGCCGCCAGACGATTTATCGGTACTTCCCCACCGTGCAAGATGTGTTTCGTTCGTTGTCTGACGAGGTGATCGCTGAGATTTATTCGAACTTGCCTGACCTGCCATTTAGCGACCCTGACTACATGACAGAGTTTTTCAAAGTTGCAGTCAACGTGTTTTGTGCTGACTCACAGGTAGTGCGTGTGCTCGTACTGACTTCAGCGATCGGCCGTGCGTCAGGCAACTGGGTGCAGGTCGATCCTGAACAGATTCTCCTTTCGGCTCTCACTGCGATGCCTGCTGCACATCGCCCTGTTTCTCGTGACCCAAAGGTGGCAGCGCGAGTTCTCATCACCTATTTCCGTGGCGCACTCTATGGGTGGGCTGCTGGGTTCCTTAGTGACCGCGAGTTCGAACAAGAGGTTCGGAAGGCAGGACAACTCGCCGTCAAATGACCACCTCTCGAGGTTCCGGTAACAGCTACCAAGCACGAGCGGTGCTCGTTCCGCTGATCGTGCTGATGCTCGCCACCGCTCTGCTGTCACCTCTCCGCAGCACTGATACTGCCTTTGCCACGTCAGCTGGCGATCTTGATCTGTCGTTTGATAGCGACGGTTGGGCCACCATTTCTGAAAACGATCTTTGGTTCGAGGCCGCGTCGGTCGTTGTTCAGTCATCGGGGAAGGTGGTGGTTGCCGGTGCTCGGATGAACGGTTTCCAGTTCGATCCGATGCTGGCTCGCTATAACACTGACGGCAGCTTGGACACGACGTTCGGTTCCGATGGGACCGGGGTTGTTGTTGAGCCGTGGCCGAATGCCACGATCATGGAGTGGGTGAACCGTTCCGGCGCAGCGGTTGATGTGGCGTTGCTTTCCGATGATCGGATCGTGGTGACGAGCTCACCATCCGGCGACAATGAGAAGCACGGCATCATGCTGTTCACCTCCGACGGGGTCTTGGACAATAGCTTCGCCGGTGACGGCCGTCTCAAGATCGCAAGTGGCGGACCAAACATGGACGTGTGGACCACTGCCGTCACCGTCACGTCTGACGACAAAATCATGATCGTCGGAACCAGTCCCGACAACAGCTGGGACTACCGGATGAAGGTGTACCGACTGAACACCGACGGATCTCTCGACACGTCGTTCAGTAACGACGGCGTGCGCAACATCAGTTTCCCGGGCGGGGTTGACCACCTTGCGAACGCGGTCGTGATGACCGGGGAGAAGACCGTTGTCGGAGGATCGGCAGCAGCATCGTGGAGCCGTCACGACATGGGTATCGCACAGCTGAAAGCGAACGGGCAGAACGATCTCGCTGGGTTTGCTGACGGGGCAGGCAAGCTGTACGTCGATTTCGGTTTCGGTGATTCCGATGTTCGGGAACTGCTCGTGCAGACCGACGGCAAAATTATTGCGATTGGTGAGTCACAGGTCTTCGATAACGATGACTCCGTCGCCGTGACGAGGCTCAACGCCGACGGATCTCTCGATACATCATTTAGTGATGACGGAAAGTTCGCGTACGACTTCGGCTCCGGTGATTCCTATGGGTGGGCTGGGGCGATCGATGAAGATGGCCGAATCGTGGTCGCTGGCCAGTACAACAACGGCGCCAACGACAAGGCGTTTGTGATGCGGCTCACCACCGCCGGCGAGCTCGACACGACGTTCGGAACCGGCGGCGTTCAAACATACGATTTCGCCGGCGATAACGCGGAGTCGTTCAACGCCATTGCGGTGCAGGGAGGCGACATGGTCGTCGCTGGAGGCTCCGGGTCCGACCTCCTTGTCGCTCGACTGACCGACCTGTACTCACTCGGGGATTTGGACGGAATCTCCGAGATCGACGGTAACTTCGTGCACCCGAACCAGATCGTGCTGACCGAAGACGCACTGGCGGCCTACAACACGCCGCTCAGGCAATGCGGCAAGCTCACCTTCACCCTCGCCGATGGGATTCCACCAACCATCGGGATTCTCACAACCGATGGCGCAGCTCGTGCTGCCAGCTTCGACCCCGACACGCACACGCTCGACCCCGACTCGGGCTCGTCGTCTCAGCCTGGCTTCAACTTCGCCTGGCGGTCGCAGTGGGCCCTTCGCTTCGTGGTGTTCGGCGGCTGGATCGGCGGTTCTAGCGAAAAGCATGCCCTCACTGGCTGGACGAACAACGACAACATCATGGATCCAGAGGGCACGAACTACGCGCCAGTCGAGTTCGCGCTCAACTACGGAAGCGACGGCTACCTCCGCCTGTATCGAGACGGCGTACTACTTAAGACCAGCGCCAACACCTTCTCCGGCGACCAGACGCTCCACATCGCCGGTTTTGATGACCAGCAACAAAGTGACCTCTATATCCCCTCGGACTGGACGCTGACCGGCCCAGCCGAACTTGACATCACTTACGACAGCCAAGGTGGTTCGCACATCACCGGTGGCGACGCAACCACCAACGCCTGTGGCGCCATCAATGCGCTCCCAGCCGACCCAACCCACACCGGATACACGTTCGACGGCTGGTACACCGCAGCATCCGACGGCACCAAGATCACCGCAGGCGATGACCACGGCCAGGATGCTGACTTCAC
>CALCBR010000002.1:0-20040 GCA_937897105.1 uncultured Acidimicrobiaceae bacterium
GTCAGTTCTTGGAGGACCTTTCTTCATTTCGATTGCAGTTGATGGCGAAACCGTCCCTCGTCGTGTCTTGCGACTCATCGCAGAACATGACCGACTTGGTTCTCAGATCACACAACAGATCGGCACTGCCCTCGCACAACTTCATTCTGTGCCCGAGTCTCACGCGCCGCGTTCACTCCTTCCTGACACCGGTCTCACTCCGATCGCCCATGCCATTAGTCAGGTTGACGAGGGCCTTCAACAACTGCTCACACCATCGCCAGCGTTTTCGTTCTGCGCCCGGTGGCTTGAGCGCAATGCGCCGACAGAGCCCATCGAGCAGACCATCGTGCACAGCGACGTGCGCAACGGCAACATCATCGTTGGCGAGGACGGCCTCCGAGCGATCCTCGACTGGGAGGGCAGCCGTATCGGTGATCGAATCGAAGATCTCTCGTGGACAACGCAACGCATGTGGCGGTTTCGTGAAGATCATTTGCCCATCGGTGGATTCGGCACCATCGCCGATCTTCGTTCAGCGTATATCGAACATGGCGGTGAATGGGATGACGACCGGTTTCGCTGGTGGCGAGTGCTGCTCACCGTCAGATGGGGTCTCGGCATGGCCGGCCAATCACGCGCACACCTCGATGGATCATTCAAGTCGATCGTGATGTCAGCCAGCGCTCGCCGAATGGCTGAACTTGAATTCGATGCCCTACAACTTCTTCGATGATGCGGCAGCGTTAACCGAGACCGAGTTCGGTAATCGTGTCGTCACGCAGCTGGCGCTTCAACAATTTGCCTGAGCCCGTTCGCGGCAGCGGCTCTGTCATCGTGGTGATGTAACGCGGAATCTCATACTTCGCCAGGTGGTCAACGAGATACTCACGCAATTCTGTTTCATCAAAATCTTCAGTGACATACATCGTCGTTCCAACCTCCTCACCGAGACGATCATCAGGAACTGAATACACAGCTGCTTCGATCACGTTCGGATGCGACGAGAGAGCTGCCTCGACACCTCCGCAACCAATGTTCTCTCCACCACGAATGATGAGGTCTTTTATTCGATCAACAATGAACAGGTGTCCGTCGGTATCGATATACGCAACATCGCCGGTCTTAAACCAGCCATCTTCAGCGAACGAATCTGCAGTCGCCTCCGGTTTATTCCAGTACTCACGGAACATCGACGGTCCACGAACCTGCAGTTCACCGCGCTCGCCCGGCTGCAGTTCGTTCCCGTCATCGTCGACCACTCGTAAGTCGATCACGCATAACGCAGGGCCAGAACTCAAACGACGCTCAGAGTATTCGGCACCAAAAATGATGGTGCCGATCGCGTTCGTCTCCGTCATTCCCCACCCAGTGTTTGGCAGAGCTTTTTCAAATGTGTCATCGATCTGCCCAACCTGTTCGGGGGGCCGAGCCGCCCCGCCGCCGCCGACGCTCAGCAGCGATGAAAGGTCACGGCCCTCTGACTGAGCAACTCGAACAAGGTCACCGCTGACCGCGGGAGGGCCCGTAAATGTGACGATGCGTTCTCGTTCAATCAACTCGGCTGCGACCGACGCATCCCACTTATACATCGCGACAAGTTTGCGTTGACCTCGGAAACTCGCCAAGAACACTGCGTGGAGCCCTAGCACGTGAAACAACGGAATTCCAAGCAATGAGGCGGGCACCAAACCCGAACCTTCTTCGGGAGCGACGACATTTCCTGGCCGCTCGGTTAATGCCCCGTACTCAACTTCCCATGCCATCAGCGCAACGATGACGTTGTGGTGGTTCGACAACACCCCTTTGGGATGTCCGGTTGAGCCTGAGGTATATAAAATGAGTGCCGAGTCAGTGGGCGCAATATCAACCTCAGGCATCGGCACAGAACCAATTTCTGCCATGCGGCCGGCAAGCTCAACGTCTGCGGCCGGTGATCCTGTGTGACGCACCGCAACGACCTGGAGACCTTCAATCGGCTCAGCCATCGATTCGAGCAGCGTTAAACGCTCGGCATCGGCAAAAAGAACCTTCGCTCCAGAATCGGTGAGCCCGTATGCCATCTCTTCGGCATTCCACAGCGAGTTCATCGCAACCGCAATGGCGCCTACCGACGTGGCTGCAGTAAATGCGAGCATCCACTCGGGGTAGTTACGCATCGAGATCGCCACCCGATCGCCCTTGCGCACTCCGAGGTCATGAACGAGTAAGTGACCGATGGTTGCGGCGTCATTCCAGAACTCAGCAAATGTCCATCGCTGATCTTCAGCGACAACAAACTCGACATCACTTACTGCGTCTTCATACACCTGACGGAGCGATGTCGGGGCGTTCACGAAGGTTTGCACCGGCCCGCGGATGTCTTCCCGGTCGACCAATTCGTACGGCTCTCCCACCGCAGTTATTCGCGCGAACGCATCAAGACGTTGTTGTACCAACGAGTCAGACATTTTGAGCCCCTCCCTCGCCCACAACGTAGTGCAGGAGACCAATTTCTGAAGCAATCGGATGCACGGACCCCGGTAAATGTCGCAGGTGGTGCGATCACTACCGTGATGAACGTAATTCTTGTCAACTACCTCGTCTTTGGGAGATCACGATGGGTGCAGAACCAACACTGGCATGGACGCTGCAGCGGCCTGCCGCACAGTACGCGAACAAAGTCGCAACCATTGACCGGGGCACCGGTGAACGTCGCATCTGGTCAGAGGTGGCTGACCGCGTGAACGGTCTGTCATCGGGTTTGCTCGGTCTTGATCTTGAGATTGGTGACCGCGTTGGAGCGCTCATGCTCAACAGTGGCCGGCATTTTGAATTGTGGTTTGCCATTCCAGGAGCCGGCATGGTGATGAACGACCTCAACTATCGCCTCGCCGAAGAAGAACTCGCCTTTATCTGTGGTGATTCAGACGTCAAGGTGTTGTTTGTCGATGACAACTACCTCGACGTCGGCCGAGCACTCCTTCAACGTGTCGACTCACTACACACGCTGGTGTGGACCGGCCCCGGCGATGCCGCCCCCGAAGGTTGCATCGCGTACGAGACGCTTGTTGCGTCGCCTCTCGTCGATCTTCCTCCACAACAACACGACGGCCTCGCCGCAATCTTTTACACCGGAGGAACAACAGGGCTTCCAAAGGGGGCGATGCTCACCCATCGCAACCTCACAGCAAATGCAATGCACGGGGTAGGAGTGATGGGGCTCACCCATCGCGATACGTACCTCCACGCAGGTCCCCAATTTCACCTCGCCGACGGTTCAATGACCTACGCAGTGTCATGGGTTGGCGGAGCGCATGTGTTCATTCCGGCATTCGACCCGGCTGCCACCGTCTCAGCGCTCGCCGATGAGCACTGCACGCTCACGTTGCTCGTGCCAACCATGCTTGGCATGGTGCTCGCGAGTGGAGCCCTCGACGGCGCTGACCTTACGGCACTGCGGGCACTGATGTACGGCGCATCACCGATGCCTGGAGAAGTTCAACGACGTGTCGCTGAAGGCTTCGGCTGCGAGTTGTACCAGCTGTACGGAATGACTGAGGCATCCCCAATCGCAACCTCGATGGATGGGGAAGATCACCGTCGAGGAATGGCAGGAGAAGAACCATACGCCAGCCGCCTCCGGTCAGCGGGTGCTCCTGTGCCCGGGGTTCGCTGTGAGGTCCGCCGCGAAGATGGATCACTCGCCGACGTTGGCGAACCGGGCGAAATTTATATCCAAGGCCCGAACATCATGGCCGGATACTGGAACAGGCCTGAAGAAACCGCTCACGCACTCGTCGATGGTTGGTATCGCTCTGGAGACGTCGCCTGGCAAGACGCCGATGGCTATCTCTATGTCGTCGATCGTGCGAAAGACATGATCATCTCAGGTGGAGAGAACATCTACACCTCCGAAGTTGAGAACGCCGTCTACCTTCACCAAGGCGTAGCCGAGGCCGCCGTCTTCGGTATCCCTCATGACAAGTTCGGTGAAACCGTGCACGCCGAGGTCGTGCCCAAACCTGGCGCAACCATCACTGAAGAAGAACTCATCGAGCACTGTCGTGCTCACATTGCGGGTTACAAGTTGCCTCGATCGGTGACCTTCAGAGCCGCAGATGACCCACTGCCAAAATCTGGTGCAGGAAAAATTTTGAAACGTGATCTCCGCGAACCGCACTGGGTCGGACGAGATCGTCATGTCGGCTAACGACCTGTCGCTCTGACGGAACATACGGGCGTTAACGCCGACTACGGTTCATCTATGGCAGATGTCGCTTCACTTGTGAATGGAGTATCTGAACTCGTTCAGATACCGAGTGTGAACCCGTTGCAGTCGCATGATCCAGCTCTTGCTGGTGAACGACGCCTTGCCGAACATCTCGCCAACCGTGCAGAAGATCTCGGTGCCGATGTCGAACTCGACAATGTGGTCGACGATCGGCCGAATCTCATTGCAAAATTTGAAGGCGAACGTCCCGACACGATCGTGATTGACGTTCACCTCGACACTGTCGCGGTTGGCCATATGACCGATGACCCATTCGACGGGCGCGTCGAAAATGGACGTGTCTACGGGCGAGGTTCGGTCGACACCAAGGCGACGTTCGCCGTCGTGCTCGATGTGTTGTCTCAACTCCGCAACGACGGTCGGCGACCAGGCCCCACCGTTCACCTTGTCGGAACCGTCTCAGAAGAGATGGGCGGATTGCTCGGGGCTCGCCACCTTGCGTCACGCCTTCAACATGACGGCCATCACATCGACCGCATGATCATTGCTGAGCCAACGATGTGCGCTCCAGTCCACGGCCATAAAGGTGGGGTGGGGCTCGAAATCTGCGTTCACGGACACGCAGCACACTCATCGCGTCCAGAACTTGGCGCCAACGCAATTACCGCAGCTGCCCGCATCATTGCGGCACTCGACGGTGAGCAATCGCGACTCGACACACTTGACGCCGCAACCGCTGTTGGTCGAGGCACCGTTTCTGTCACGGAGATTGGCGGTGGTGTCGCTCGCAACATCATTCCCGACCTCTGCACGCTCTATGCCGGTCGACGTATCGCCCCAGGAGAAGATCCACTTGCGGTGTATGAAGCATTGAAAGCTCTTGTCATCTCGGCTGGCGAACCGCTGCAGGTCGATGTCGAAATGGCGAACGGAACTGCGTTTCCTGCCTTCTATACCGACCCTGACGATGACTTCGTGCAACTCGTTGCCGGACTCTCAGAGCGAGCACCCGAGACCGTGACGTATGGCTCTAACTGCCTTGCCTACGACGAAATCACTGCGTCAAAAGTGCTCTTTGGTCCGGGTTCCATCGATCAAGCTCATCAGGCGGTTGAGTGGGTCGAGATTGACGAACTCGTTACTGCGTCGTCGGTATATCGCAAACTGCTGAGCGCCTAGGAACCCTCGCCTACCTTCAGCGATGGGGAGACCTGGCAGCAATCTTCACATTCAGAATCACTTTGCTACGTTCGTCAACGTGGGTTTGCAGCACATTTGGAGCGAGCGGTGAAGGCTGCGGTCATCGGGTCAGGAATGGCCGGCATTCTTGCCGCAATTGAACTGAAGAAGGCTGGCATCGATGTTGTCGTCTTCGAAAAAGCCTCCCGCCTTGGCGGAACATGGCGAGACAACTCGTACCCAGGGCTGTCGTGTGACGTTCCTGCCCACTCGTACACGTTTTCGTTTGCACGCAACCCTGACTGGTCACAGCACTATGCGCCCGGGCCAGAAATTCGTGAGTACTTCGAACGCGTTGCCGACGAGTTTGGAATCACCTCCTGCATTCGTTTCAACAGCGAAGTTGTCTCACTCGTGTGGGAGGACACACGCTGGAAACTTGAAACGGATGACGGATTCCTTGGCGAGTTTCCCTACGTGTTCGCTGCGACCGGGGTGTTGCACCACCCGAATGTTCCAGAGTTCGATGGCATCGAAGAGTTTGGCGGAGCCGTTTTCCACTCGGCACGATGGGACCATTCTGTTCCGCTCGATGGCAAGAAGATTGCGGTTATCGGCACCGGTTCAACCGCAGTACAGATCACCTCTGCGCTCGTCGACAGTGTGAGCGAGTTCGCGCTCTTTCAACGCAGTGCCCAGTGGGTGTTGCCGGCACCAAACCCCGAGTTCTCCGATGAGGAGCGCGCCGAATTTCGAAGTGACCCTGATGCGCATGAGGAGTACGTCCGCGAGCTCGCCATCACGATGTTTCAGCGAACATCGTCTGCTGTCACCGAACTCAATTCGATTGAGCACCAAAAGATTGCTGCGCTGTGTCGACGAAATCTCAGCACGGTGGTCGACGATGACCTCAGAGAGCGTTTGACTCCCGATTACGAACCGATGTGCAAGCGTCTCATCGTGTCCCCTGATTTTTACGAAAAGATCCAGCGGCCACATGTGCAATTGGTGACCTCAGGAATCGATCGGTTCACTCCGACTGGTATTCGAACAAAAGATGGAACGGAACACGAGTTTGATGTCATTGTGCTCTCCACTGGTTTCCGGTCAGACCGATTTATCCGCCCCACTCGTGTCATCGGTGCTGATCACGTCGACCTTGACGATGTGTGGTCGCCAGCGCCGCTGGCCTACCTGTCGGTCATGGTTCCGGGCTTTCCTAACCTCTTCATGTTGAACGGCCCTAACGGCCCCATCGGCAATTTCTCTCTGATTGAAATCGCTGAGCGGCAGATGTCGTATTGCATGCAACTCATCTCTGAGCTCGGCCGATCGGGTGCAGAGGCTGTCGCACCATCCGCTGAGGCGACGGAGGCATTTGAAGATGAGCGGCGTGCCGCTGCGCAGAACACCATTTGGATGTCAGGCTGCAACAGTTGGTATCTCGACGCAACGGGCGTGCCTGCATCGTGGACGTTCAGTTACGACCGTTTTGTTGACGAAATGAATGCACCGGACTTGTCAGCATTCGTTCTCTCCTGACTGGGCCCAGCCTCGCCCACCTAGCGTCATCAGCGAACAACCGATGAGATACCGGTCGTGCTCGGCAACACCTTCGCTTCGGGACGACCTCGGTAGGGGTCGTGCTTACGCCACCCAATCGATACGCATTCACCATCTACGATGACGTCATGGACATCGGCGCACTTATTTTTCCGACCGACAAGACGATCCGACCTGATCGTCTTGGAACCGCTCTTGAAGAGCGTGGGTACGACTCGCTGTGGGTTGCGGAACATACCCACATTCCATTGACGCGCAAAACGCCATATCCAGCCGGAGGCGAGCTGCCTGATTTCTATAAGCGAACGATGGACCCGTTCGTTGCGCTTTCGGTGGCGGCAACGGTGACGTCGACACTCAAACTCGGTACCGGAATCTGTCTGGTAAATCAGCACCACGCAATCAACCTCGCGAAGCAGTGCGCGTCAGTTGACCTTGTCTCAGACGGCCGATTTCTCTTCGGGATTGGCGTTGGTTGGAATGAAGACGAGATGGAGCATCACGGCGTCGACCCTTCCAAGCGGCGCTCGACTGCTCGCGAGCGGATCCTCGCAGTCAAAGAATTGTGGTCTCAAGAGGCGGCTGAATTCCATGGTGACTATGTCGACTTCTCGCCAAGCCTGAGTTATCCAAAGCCAGTGAGTAACCCGCCTGTCATCATGGGAGGTTCAGGTGGGCCGGTGACGTTCAAACACGTCGTCGAGTATTGCGATGGATGGATGCCGATTCACGGCCGAGCTGACCCACTGGAAAAGATTGATCTGCTCCACCAGATGGCCGAAGAGGCGGGCCGAGACCCGGCGTCGATCGAGTTGACGATTTATGGGTGCCCGATGGATGCAGACATCATTGAGCGCTATCGCGCTGCGGGGGCTCATCGGGTCGTCTTCTGGTTGCCTGCCACTGATGAATCTGAGGTGTTAGAAGCCGTTGAACGCGGCGCCGCCTTCATCGACTGATTACAACCGGGGAAACAACGGGTCGTTCATCTCTGCGCCTGCAGGTAGCCGGGATGCGAGCCCAGGAAATTCAGGTGATGTCGCCCATTGACGTGGAGCGTGCACCATGTCATCGCCGAGAAAGCGCAGCGATAACACCCTGCGCCGGTGTGGGCCCGGGTTTCCTGCGGCGGTGTGAAGAGTCTGCATGTGAAAGCAGACAACATCGCCAGGGTCGAGTTCCCAACCGATCACTCGAGGGTCGTCACCTTCGATGACGGGTAGTTCACTCAAGCTTCCCTCAGGAAACCACTTGGCCTGCTCATCAAGAAATGTCCGAGGCATGTACCACGGACCGTGGTGTGATCCGGCGAGAAACTCAAGAGATACCGCTCGCGGCACAGGGTCGACCGGAATCCACATGCTGACGTTTTGGCGACCTTCGACGTTGTAATACGGGATGTCGTGATGCCATGGGGTTCGCTGTGAGGTGCCCGGTTCTTTGACCAGCATGTGGTCGTGGAAGAACCGAACCTGCTGCGAGCCCATCAACTCTGCTGCGAGTTGAGAGAGTACGGGTAGGCGAACAACCTGTTCGACTTCGGGCACGCGTTGCCAGGAACAGAAATCTTCGATGAATGATCCGTCGTCATCTGTGCTTGCTCGCTTTGCGCGAGGAGAAAGGTCGTTGAGGTTCGCCTCAATCGCAGCAGTCACCATGCTGACTTCTTCAGGGTTAAGAAATTGACGAACGACTACCGCTCCATGTTGTTCGTACTCGGCGCGAAGCGTCATCTGCAAAGTCTTCCACGATCGCCGGTGAACATCGGCGTCGTTTGATAACAAAGCCCTCGACCTGTCGCTGGAGGAACGGAGGTTTACCGGCCTTGCTCTTCCGCAATTCGACGCTTCGTTGCAGTCCACGAACAGATCGGGCATTCGGTGAGGTCGTGATGGCGTGCCGGGCAATATTCGCGACCAAAGAAAATGATCTGCAGGTGGCGCCGGTTCCACGTCTCTTTCGGGAACACTGCCTTCAGGTCTTTCTCGGTTCGCTCAACGGTTGAATCATTCGACAGCCCCCATCGGGCGGCCAATCGATGGATGTGAGTGTCGACCGGAAACGCCGGATGACCGAATGCCTGCGACATCACCACACTGGCGGTCTTGTGGCCGACACCGGCGAGCGATTCGAGAAACTCCCAATCATCGGTGACCTCCCCACCCGCTTCAAGAATCTGCTCAGCCATCCGACGAAGATTTTTTGCCTTGGTCGGGGCAAGACCGATTTCACGTATGAGGCTCAGAATCTCATCTGGTTCAAGAAGCGCCATTTTTTGGGGAGTGTGTGCGCGGGAAAATAACGCAGGCGTCACCTCATTGACTTTCTTGTCGGTGGTCTGCGCAGAAAGTGCCACTGCAACGAGCAACTCGTAAGGGCTCGAATGGTCGAGTGGAATCGGCGGATCTGGGTAGAGATCATCGAGGATTTCCCCGATGAGGTCAGCTTTCTCTTGACGACGCATCGCCATGAACGCTAGCCACGAACACTCAGAACGATGCTCGCTAGCATCGTCCTATGGCAATGAGTGGCAGATGCCTTTGCGGTCAAGTGACGTACTCCATTACCGGTGATCTCCTGCGAACGGCTGTGTGCCACTGCGACCACTGTCAACGGCAAAGCGGTGGAGCGTTTTCGGTCAACCTGGTGACCGCTGCCGAAAACTTTTCGCACAACGGAACAATGAAGATGTACGGCGATCCCGGCGATGACCCATCGGGGACGGTGCACGTTGAACGACATTTCTGCGGGAACTGTGGCTCGCCGATCATTTCAATCCCCACCGGACGACGTGAAATTGTCATCGTGAAGTCAGGAACTCTCAACGATAAGTCGAACGTCTCGCCCGATGTCGAGGTCTGGTGTGAGAACAAGCAATCATGGGTGATCATGCCTGAGCTCGAAGTTTCAAAAGAGCGCGAATAGCAGTCGGTTGGGCCCAACACCGCGCAGCATTATGAACGTCGTCAGTCTTGTACCTTCGGTCACTGAAACACTGAGTGCGTGGGGCGTCACGCCAATTGCGTGCACGAAATATTGTGAGCGACCCGATCTTCATCATGTTGGTGGAACAAAGAACCCTGAGGTTGAGGCCATTGTTGCGCTCGCACCCGACCTCGTTGTCGTCGACGTACAAGAAAACCGGCTCGAAGATTATGCAGCCTTGACCGATGCTGGCCTCACTGTATTGGCGCTTGATGTCGTCTCGCTCGAAACAATGAACGTCGATCTTCAGCGGCTCGCTGAGGCGGTTGGTCATGCACATCCTGTTGATGAAGTGCCCCAGGTTGTGCCGCTCAATCAACGAGCATTCGTCCCGATTTGGCGGCGGCCATGGATGTCAATTGGCGCAGACACATTCGGATCTCGCCTTCTCGAAGCGATGGGCATCACAAATATCTGCTCTGAGTTGGAATCGAACTACCCCGAACTCGACCTTTTGACCGTCGCTGAGTTGCAACCAGACCTCATCATCGTTCCGTCGGAGCCGTACGAGTTTGACGATGCTCACCTCGAGGAGTTCGCCGACATCGCTCCAGCGATTCGGGTTGATGGTCGAGATCTGTTTTGGTGGGGAGTGCGTACTCCGGAGGCGATGCATCGGCTGCACAAGCAACTCGCTCTCATACGTCCGCGATCGGCCAAGATGGCCGAATGACTTCCGAACTCCTCGCCGGTAAGACCGCTCTCGTCACTGGTTCATCGCGTGGAATCGGAAAAGCAATTGCCATTGCGCTTGCTGAAGCCGGCGCGAACGTTGCCATTAACTATGTGAACGATGCAGATGCTGCGACATCAGCGGTGAGCGAGATTGTCGCGCTTGGTCGTCAGGCGGTTGCATTTCAGGCGAATGTCGGCGATCCGGATACCGCGGTCAACCTCGTCAATGCAGTCACAGCCGAGCTCGGCCCAATCGATGTACTCGTCAATAATGCGGGCATCGGTGGACGTGTTGCCGACCCTCAAGACCTCACCCTTGAGCAGTGGTCGACGACGATGAATGTCAACCTCACCTCGGCGTTCGTGCTCACCAACGCAGTGCTCACCTCAATGCGTGAGCGAAAGTGGGGACGCATCATCAATATCTCGTCAACGGCCGCTCAAACCGGTGGCTCGATCGGGCCCCACTACGCAGCGTCGAAGGCCGGCATCATTGGCCTCACCCACGGTTATGCCAGCATGCTCGCCAAAGAGGGCATCACCGTAAATGCGATCGCGATGGCTCAGATCGACACCGATCTCGTCCGCTCCTCTACCCCAGCGGACCCCTCACGTATCCCGGTTGGTCGCCTCGGGTCAACAAGCGAAATTTCGGATGTCGCCTGCATGCTCGCCACAAACGCCTACATCACAGGTCAAACCGTGAGCGTCAACGGTGGCATGTACTTCACGTCATAGGCAAGGAAAACGACGAGGGGTTTCGGGAATGGCACTGTGTCAAACGGGTTGAGATCTGTGTGACCACTATTTCTGCCACCCCAGAGCGACTACAGAACTTACGGGCGTGGAACCTTGCGCTTACCGCTCTTCATCTTGTCCAAGCCATCGTCATTGTCCTCATTGCGGGCAACTTCGCAATCGACGTCACCTCCACGTTTCCTGAAGGGCCTCCAGGTACCCGAATTCCGCGTGCAGAACCTCTCTTCGGGGTGCGCATCGGTGTCGTCATCGGTCTGTTCTTACTGTTAGCCGCTATTGATCACTTCGTCACGGCCACCGTTGCGCGGTCCACCTATGAATCAGATTTGCGATCAGGCATCAATCGTTTTCGATGGGTCGAATACTCGATCAGCGCAACCCTCATGGTGCTGCTCATTTGCGCATACTCAGGAATCACCAGCATCTCCGCTCTCCTCGGCATCACCGGAGCGAATGTTGCGATGATCCTTTTCGGATGGATTCAAGAACGCAGCAATCCTCCCGGTCGATCATCAACATCAATGATGGCGTTCTGGTTCGGCACCGTTGCCGGCCTCGCTCCTTGGGCTGCGATCGTCGTCAACGTCATTGGTTCCGAAACCATCCCTGGGTTCGTCTACGGAATTGTCATCACCGAAGCCATCCTGTTCTTCAGTTTCGGACTCAACCAATGGCTGCAATATCGCGGCGTCGGACGCTGGAATGACTACCTCTACGGCGAGAAGGTGTACCTCGTACTCAGCCTTGTTGCGAAGTCAGTGCTCGCCTGGTTCATCTATTTCGGGTCGCTCGCCAACTGAGTCGCGCACTACGCCCCGTTTGATAGAAACTGCTACTGCAGTGACGGCGGGAGGTGTCCGGTGCCTCGCTCCCTGAGTTCATCAACGTCGCAGATTCGACATCGTGTCTCGACATGCATTGCAGTGATCGACATCTGCGTGCCTCGTGAACGCTCGATGAGTGGAACCGGATGCGCCACAACATCGGTTGAGCCACAGCGCTCACAATGTGGTGCGGCCGGGCGGTCCCAACTGAGTGAGCATCCACTGCACGTAATGGTGATGACGGCGTCGTTGCGTGCACCATAGAGATGCTCGTCGGTGTCGCAGTTTGGACAACTGATGTCGAGTGACATGCCAAAAGGTTAGGCCTGCGAGTCTCGCACTCGGTGACGATCACTGGGTAGCGGTGTCACTATCGCTATCACCCCTGAGATCACCGGTAACACCACGACAAGACGAGCTGCGCTCGTGTACGAACCAGCCCAGTCGGCAAGAAGAGAAAACACGAATGGTGCGATTGCAGTCGAGATCACCATCACCGATGTCATCCGTCCGCGCCATGTGCCGAGGGTTTCTCTGCCAATCCAACGAGCCAGCAACGCTCCTTCACTCGCTGCCATCGTGGCGGCCGCCGATCCCAACGCGATGCCGAACCCGACCGCCCCAACCGCCGAGTTCACGAAGGTCAGCGAGAGTACTGCGATCATCAACGTCAACATGCTGAAGGGAATAACGATGCGACTTGGTACTCGGTCAACAAGCCTGCCGACGACGAGGGCAACCAGTGCCGATGCGACGCTCTGTGGAAGAAAGTTGGTCGCTGCCGCTGCTGCCGAGAGACCGCGTTCGCCGAGCACAGCAATTTGGTGGAACGCAAGAGCTGTTGAGACAAACCCTGTTGTTGCGTATCCGAACGTGACGACGAGAAATCCGTTGCGACGCAGATGGCGGGGTTCATCTGTTGCTTCAGACCCATCGACGATCTCTTGCTCGTCAGCATGAGGATGTTCAAGTCGTAACCGACGGATCACCCCGACCATCACGAGACCCATCAGAACAACGACAACGCCTTCGAGTATCCACGTTGCTTGCCAACCGATTCGTGGAATGACTCGCGCGGCGATGAACGGAGTGAGGGCGATCGTCGACCCTCCCAGCGCGGTGAGGAGCCCGAGAGCAGCACCTCGGCGGTGGACAACGTTTTTCGCGACGAACACCGATGCAGCAAGTGGCATACCTGTCTGACCAAACGATCGCAATCCGTAAATCGCGACCGTCAACATCACCAAATGTGTTGACAGCGCAGCCAACACCGTCGCAAGGCAGAGCCCGAGCGCAACCCCCGGCACTACTTTCGCAACGCCTCGCCGGTCGATAACGCGCCCAAGCCAGGTTCCTGTGGTTGACGCAGCCAGCGTTCCGAGCAAATACGCGAATGTGAGTTGTCCGCGAGTGACGTCAAGATTCTCGGTGAGTGGGTCGACAAAGACAGAAAAGCCAGCTGTCTGGCCTGGGCCTGACAATGCGATCAATACGGCACCAGTGCCGATGATCGATCGTCGTTGTTGCTGGGGTGTCGCCACAACTCTCCTTCGTGAGCCCGACAGAACCTACTCAGCCTCCAAACACAACATGGTGACCCACTGAAGTGTTGGGCATTCGGCCAACCTCCCGCCCTTTCGTAAGCGCTTCTTTCAAATTGTTAATGTCTGCTTGTGCATCACTTCACAATTGCGTTGAGCAACCGCTTCATGCAGGAGCGAGGGGCCAATTCATGACAATGGCTTCCGATGCACCGGCACCGAACATGGTGTCTCGCCTCGCACCACGATTAGTTGCTCTCGCAGTTCCAATCACCGCCGTCGTTGCCGCCCTCGCACTTGGCGCCATCATGCTGATCGCCCTCGGTGCATCTCCACTGAGCGGCTACGCCGCCCTTCTCGATGGAGCCTTCGGTGGATGGAACGCGCTCGCCGACACCGCCTTGAAGGGAATGCCGCTACTCCTTGTCGGCGTCGGCATCTGCATCGCATTTCGAACCGGTGTCGTCAACCTCGGTGGTGAAGGTCAGATCATTGCCGGAGCGCTCGTTGCCACCATCGTTTCACTCAGCATCCCAGGAACACCGCGAGTCATCTTGGTGCCCATCCTCATCCTTGCCGGCGCAATGGGTGGAGCACTTTGGGGGGCGATACCAGGATCACTTAAGGCCTACTACGGGGTGAGTGAAATCCTCAGCACGATCATGATGAACATCATCGCTGCTCAGTTCCTCAGTTTTTTGTTACTTGACTGGCTTGCCGAGCCTCAAGAGATCCGTATTCAGCAAACAAAACGTCTCTCACCCAACGGCGACTTGCCCGTGCTGCCCGGTGGTACTCGTCTCCATCTTGGGGTCGTCATTGCCATCATCGTCGCAGTCATCGGGTTCATCATCCTGTTCAAAAGTTCGTTGGGTGTCCGACTACGGGCCGTAGGGCATAATCCTCACGCCTCCAGGTACGCAGGTATGCCGGTGCAACGCAGCGTCGTCGAGGCGCTTGCGATCAGCGGCGCCTGTGCCGGCATCGCTGGAGCAGTACTTGTCTTTGGTTCCGAATCACATCGTCTTATCGGAGAGGGTGGGGCGATCGGGTTTACTCAAAATGCCGGATTCAACGGAATCGTCACTGCTCTGTTCGGCGGACTTCATCCACTCGCAACCATCCCAGCGGCGTTTCTGTTTGGAGGCTTGCTCACTGGAGGCATCAAACTGCAGCGGGAACTCCAGGTACCTGCTGCGCTCATCGTTGCTCTCAACGGAGTCATCGTCATCTTCGTAGTTGGCAGTCTCAAGTTGCGGACACGCCTCAGCGCATGGGCGGCGCGTGTCGGGGGTGCCGCACAATGAGCGATTTCTTCACATGGTCGGTCATTGCGGCAACACTTGCATCTGGGATTCGACTCGCAACACCGTTCCTTCTTGCCTCTCTCGGCGAAATGATCGGCCAACGGAGTGGGGTGCTCAACCTCGGCGTTGAAGGTGTCATGCTCATCGGAGCATTTGTTGCGTACTACACGATGCTGAAGACCGGCAGCGCCCTCACCGCGATTTCTGCTGCGTTGCTCGCCGGCCTCGCCATGGGATTCCTTTACGCGCTCATCACCCTCGTCATGCAAGCAGAGCAGGGCATTAGCGGCATCGGAGTATTCCTTTTTGGCCTCGGGTTCACCGACCTGCTCTTTCAGAAGCAAGTCGGAACCCCAATTCCAGTGAAGGGGCTCAATGAAGTTTCAATCCCGCTACTCAGCGACATTCCAGTCATTGGAGAAGTGCTTTTTCAACACAGCCTTCTCGTCTACGTCGCCTTCATCCTCGTACCTATCGCCTGGTTCATCATTGAAAAGACCACCTTCGGGCTCAACGTCCGAGCCGTTGGCGAAACTCCGGAAGCAGCCGACACGCTTGGTGTGAGCGTTCAACGAACACGACTTTTCACGATTCTTATCGGAAACACACTTGCTGCCGCAGCTGGTGCAGCCCTCGCACTTGAACTCGGCATCTTCCAACAAAACCTCACTTCTGGTCGAGGGTTCATCGCCATCGCCCTCGTGTACTTCGGTGCCTGGCGCCCCCTCGGCGTGATGTCGGGTGCCCTGTTGTTCGGCCTCGTTTCTGCGACCGTCAATCAGTGGAAGACGATTGGCATTATCGAGGGCGCTGCATCGAGCCTCGCATCAATGGCCCCAGCAGTACTCACGATCATCGTGCTCGTCATGGTGAGCCGGAGGATCGCCGCCCCGTCAGCCCTTACCCGACCATTTACGCGTTCGGAGTGACACCAGTTAACGAAATCTCTTTAATCAAGAAACAAAATCTGATCAATATTCGGGTAGCACATTCTCATCAATAGATACATCGCTGTTTGTTCATCGCAGGCAACGACACCGACAAAGGAGACCAACATGAAAACAACTACTGGAAGGAGAACCCGTCGAGCGCTCGTCGCGCTTCTCGGAATCTCGTCTCTCGTCCTTGCCGCTTGTGGCGGTAGCGACGATTCATCTACGGAGGAACCAGCCGCCGAACCAGCTGCTGCCGAGGAACCAGCTGAAGCATCGGCTGACCCAGTTCGCATCGCTCTGGTTGCGCCATCGGCAATTAACGACCTCGCATTTACACAAAGCATGTACGACAGCGTCCAACGAGTCGCCGACAACCGTGACGTCACCCTCGACGTATCAGACGGATTGTTCATCGTCGAAGACGCTGGCGCTGCTCTCCGCGGATACGCAGAGGACGGCTACGACCTCGTCATCGCTCATGGCACCCAGTTCGGCGGACCACTCGAAGAAATCGCACCCGATTTCCCTGAGGTGAGCTTCATGTGGGGAACATCAACTGACTTCAAGGGTCTCGACAACATCTACGCATACAGCGTTCGCTCTGACCACGGTGGCTATGTCAATGGCACCATCGCTGCTCAGATCACCGAATCTGGCACCGTCGGCGTTGTCGGGCCAGTTGAGGCCGGTGACGCAAAGCTGTACGTCGATGGATTTGTTGCTGGTGCAGCAGCCCAAAACCCAGATGTCGTTGTGAACGTCAACTACATCGAGTCATTCAGTGACGTCGCTCTCGCCGCAGAGGCTGCGACGAGCCACATTGCATCTGGAGCAGACGTGCTCACCGGGACTGCCCAAATGGTGGTCGGCGCAACCGGCGTCGCTCAGGCGGAGGGCGTTCCATGGTTTGGCACCCAGTCGAATCAAACCGCTCTCGGCGAAGACATCGTTGTTGCATCGCAGGTCTACCACTGGGAAGTGATCATCGAGCCAATCCTCGACCAAATCGCCGACGGAACCCTGGGCGGTGAGGTATTTGAATTGACCCTTGCTAACGGTGGTCTCGTCATCGAATTCAACGATGCTTTCGGCCTTGACTCCGCAATTCAGTCTGCGGCGGAGGAGACCGTTGCTGGTCTTACCTCAGGTGAAGTGAGCACGGGCCTCTGATCCTTTGACCTAAGTAAACGATGATGCACTCTGATCCGACAGTCCCGATGCTCGAAATGCGCGGGATCACAAAACGATTCCCAGGGGTTCTCGCGAATGATCGCGTCGACCTGTCGGTTCTGTCGGGTCAGGTGCACACCATTCTGGGAGAAAATGGGGCAGGCAAAAGCACGCTCATGAAAATCCTCTATGGGCTCTACCGGCCCGATGAGGGTGAAGTTCTTCTCAATGGTGAACCGGTCACAATCACGTCTCCATCAGACGCAATTGATCGTCAGATCGGAATGATTCACCAGCACTTCATGTTGGTTCCAACGCTCACGGTGGCTGAAAACGTTGCCCTCGGGCTGAGAGGTCGAAAAGGCCTCGCCGACATGAACCCAATTCGTCAACGGCTGACCGAAGTCTCTGAACAATACGGACTGCAGGTCGACCCTGATGCATATATCTGGCAACTCGCCGTCGGTGAACGACAGCGAGCCGAAATTCTGAAAGCGCTGTATCGCGATGCACAACTGCTCGTACTCGACGAGCCCACCGCAGTACTGACGCCTCCAGAAGTTGACGAGTTGTTCGTGACGCTGCGAAAACTCACCGATGACGGTCGAGGCCTCATCTTCATCTCACACAAACTTCATGAGGTCATGGAGTTAAGCGATGAAATCACGGTGTTACGAGATGGGGCGGTCAGCGGAACAACACAACCAAGTGCTACAAGTCGAGAGCAACTCGCTGAGATGATGGTTGGCCGGCCAGTAAACCTCACCCGCACACTCGACGAACAATCGGTCGGTGCCCCAAAATTGCAGGTGAACAATCTGACTGTCACTGGCGACCGCGGTACGACGGCGGTCAACAACGTTTCGATCGATGTCCATGCCGGCGAGATCGTTGGCATCGCCGGGGTTTCCGGCAACGGCCAGCGGGAGCTCGCTGAGGCAATCTTCGGTCTGCGGGAAATCGCAGCAGGCTCGATCACACTAAAAGGCACAACAATTACGTCGCCAACGCCACAGCAGGTTCGTCAATTGGGCCTTGCGTACGTTCCGGAAGAACGCATGCGTGATGGCGCAATCGGAGAGTTCACCGTTGCGGAAAACCTCATGCTCGTTGATTACGTAGCACCTCCCTTCACACAACGAGGGCTACTGAACGCAAAGGCGATTGAACAGCGTTCTGGTGAGCTCATCGATGGTTACGGCGTAAAGACCCCCACGATGCACACTCCGACTCGGCACCTCTCCGGTGGCAATATTCAAAAAGTGGTGATTGCTCGAGAGTTCAGTTCGTCATCTGATGCGCTTGTCGTCGCGCAACCAACTCGTGGGGTCGATATCGGTGCAGCCGAATACATTCATGAGCGGCTTCTCGAGCAGCGTTCAAGTGGCTCAGCAATTCTGCTGATCTCTGAAGATCTCGACGAAATCATGCAACTTTCCGATCGGATCGTCGTCGTCCTTGAGGGCGAGATTATGGGTGAGGTGTCTCGAGCCGATGCGACCGTGAAGGGCATCGGCCTGCTGATGACCGGCGTCACTGAATAGTGGTTCAGCAGGGTTGGTCCAGCGCGCGAAGCCATCGCATCGGTTTTGATTTCGCGTTCACAACATGTTCAGCTGAAACCGCGTAAAGATTCGGATACATCGTCCTTCGACCCGCTCACAAGCGTTTATAGAACGACTCAACGCCTCCGGTCTCGACCTACTCAGTGTGGGCGCTTAATTGGAGAACTTCTGCAATGCCCCGTTCTCATCTGCCAGGCGGGCCAATAGCGGTGACAAATCCCAGTGAGATCCGCCAAGCGCGGCGGAGTAATGACGGATTCGCTCAACAATCTCGGCGAGACCAACCGAGTCAGCCCAGTGCATCGGGCCACCCCGGTATAGAGGCCATCCGTAACCGTTCACCCAAACAACGTCGATATCGCTGCCGCGAATGGCGATCTTCTCTTCGAGAATCTTCGCTCCCTCATTCACCATCGGGTACAGACAGCGTTCAAGCACCTCTTGGTCGGTCACCTCGCGCTGCTCCACACCTTGGGCGATCGCAAAGTCTTTAATGAGTTGCTCAACTTCTGGATCGGGGGTTGACGCCCGAGTATCCGGGTCATAGGTGTAGTAGCCCCGGCCGTTCTTCTGCCCGCGACGACCGTTCTCACACAGCACTTCTCGCACCGTTGAGCTCGACGACGTTGCCTCGTTCCAGCCAATGTCGAGGCCGGCGAGATCCATCATGGCGAATGGTCCCATTGGGAAACCAAAGTCGTACAACACTCGGTCAATCTGGGCTGGCGTTGCTCCCTCAAGAATCATCCGGTCAGCCTCGGCGCCACGCATGAACAGCATCCGGTTGCCGACAAACCCGTGGCAGACGCCGACGAGCACGGCGATCTTGTTCACCCGCTTCGAGATTGCCATTGCGGTCGCAACGGTCGTGTCGGATGACTTTGCCCCGCGCACAACCTCGAGGAGTTTCATCACATTCGCCGGTGAGAAGAAGTGCATACCGATCACGCTCTCTGGGCGTGAAGTAACCGAAGCAATCTCATTGACATCAAGCGCAGAGGTGTTTGAGGCCATGATCGCCCCCGGCTTACAGATCTGATCAAGCTCAGCAAAGATCGTTTTCTTCAGCGCCATGTCTTCGAAGACTGCTTCGATAACAAGATCGCAATCAGCAAAATCTTGTTTGTCGGTCGACCCCGTGATGAGCGCCATCCGTTCCTCAACCGCCGACGCTGGGATTGAACCGTTTGATGCCGAACGCTCATAGTTCTTTCGTACCACCGCAAGACCGCGATCGAGACTTTCTTGATCACGCTCGACGATGGTGACAGGAATCCCGACATTTGCGAAGTTCATCGCGATGCCACCACCCATCGTGCCGGCACCGAGCACACCACAATGCTTG
>CALCBR010000003.1:0-2681 GCA_937897105.1 uncultured Acidimicrobiaceae bacterium
ACCCGGGAAGCGTTGGAATCGTTGCAGACAACGTCACATCAGACGCCGCATCACCCGACTGATCATCAGGCTCACCCGAACCACCCTGAGGGTCATACGTCAACGTGACCGTTTCAGCCACAGACGTGACGTCGCACTCACCGCCAGACGTCGCAAACCCGCCGGTATAGGAGATGTTCCAGACGCCAATCTTGTTGTTGTGGGCGTTTGACCAGAAACAGTTGTCGTTCCAGGGGTCCTGGACGATCGTGTACACCTCGCCAGGGAACTCGATGTCGACCGAAATAGTGAAGTTCGCGCACGCTGCCTGAGTTGTGTAATCCCAGCAGAAGTAATCCTGCCCTTGCACATCGCGAGGTTCGTTGAGGATGACCTGATGCTGGCGCGACACGGTGAAGTTCCCGTAATATCTACTGTATGTCCAGTTCTGCTGGCCTATCGCGTTCTGCATCTGCTCGAACGGGTTTACCATCGCCGTGTCGATCGAGCCTTCAGCGTTGAGGCAGGCGTAGGTGACCCAGTTTGCCCCGACAGCGATGCAGAAACCGCCAAAGCTGCCGTCGGTGTTTCGGTACTCAACGACACCGTCTGGTTCCGGGGTTGACGTTATGAACCGATCGGTGCTCCTGCCGTTCGTCCAGCCGTTGTGATCACAACGCGCACCATCAGCCGGATCGAGACAGTGCAGGTACCAGTCGCTTGAAACGGCCCAAAGCTTGCCGTCCGCTTCATAGATTCTTGAGTAGTTGTCCGGCCCGGTGCCGATGAACGCAACCTGACCTGCCGTGTCGTTATTCGCTGTGTCCAACGTGAGCCACCCAGTCGACGACAAGGCGTACAGCACGTCATCGACCATGACCAAGTTCGAGTAGTACTGCATTTCCGCAGACAAAAGCGCCGTCTCGTTGCTCACTGACCAGTTGTTTGGGTCTGCATCGCTGATGTCCACCTTCGCGATTCGGTCGTCGGACTGGTTGTCGCTCCAGTAGTTCAGAGGGATGTAGGCGGTGTTGCCATCCGAAGCCACCCGCACCGACGGGGTTTCACCGACTCTGTCGGCGCCAAGGCTCAAGGTGGAACCACCGTTGAAGCAGCCATCACCCTGCTCAATCGGACCAGCCCCATCAGGATCGATCCGGTAGAAGCACCCAAAGACGGAGTTTCGGTGATGCGCGAAGAACCCGTAGTTCTCATTCGTTGGATGAAACGTCACGTCCCAGCCATCACCAGGCGTCGAGATCGTGTCAAACACCTCAGCGGATGCCGGCGTCGGAAACACCAAAAGCCCAAGCAGCAAAACAAATGACATCAATGTACTTTTGACTCGACTCCAGCGCATATCTTCACGCTACTAGGCTGGAGTCCAAGCCACCCAATCTGGCCTCGCTGGCTGCCCAGCTGCAATGGAAATCAGAGAACTGTCATCGCAACGGCAGCAAAATGCAAAGATGCGCCGATCACCGTGCATAAATGAAATGTCTCATGAAAACCCCACGAGGTGGTCGAAAAGGGATGCCAACGGCGCCAGAAAATAACTGCCCCCAACGAATACACGACACCGCCTGCCACGACCAGCAACGCAGCTACGGGCCCAACAAAACTCCATAAACCCGGCAGCGCCGCGATTGCAGTCCATCCTGTTGCGAGGTACATACCGGAAGCGAACCGCCACGCTTTCCGACGAATTTTGAGTGTCATGCCGACAAGCGCCCCAATCCACGTCAACACCAGCAGCAATAGCGAGAAGGCGCTAACTCCTTGATGCACGTACATCGGGGTTGCAGTACCGGCAACAAAAAAGTTGATCATTGCGTGATCGACGCGCTGCATCAACAGTTGCGAGCGCCGGGTCTTCGCCATCGTGTGATACGACGCAGAAACCCCGAAGCACATCACCATTGACACGCCGTACACCAACGTTGCGAGGATCGCTACACCCGACGCAGCTGCCGCTAACGCGATTGACGCACATGCGGTGATTGGGGTCATCGCCACATGCAGTCGCCCTCTCCATCGGGGACGCCACTGGCCACTAATGAAGTCAAACGGCCGATTGTTAACTTCGATAGTTGAATCGTTAACCGCGGCAGCTGCCGTTGCGTCAGCAAGAGCAGCAACATCGGTCATCTCGTGCTCCTAGTCGCGCACGTCAAGGAATGCGCAAGTCATTCCCCAAAGAACAAGTGCGGAAACAAAAAGTCCTGGTAAGAGATGCATTTCAGGTGTCCAATCGTTGAAGAGCTGTTGTTGCTCTTCACAGTCGGCCCTCTCCCCTGCTCTTCACCTCGACATATGTCACTTCATCTGGATATCTCGAGGATGTTCATAGGGAACAAAACGAGGTTTTCTGCCGAACATTTCACTTGTGAAAGAACTGTTACAAGGCGATTCGTCATCTGCCGTGCTGCTCATCGGCGGGGTCACCGTCACCGCTATTGCCATTTTCCGCAAGGCGGTAAAGGCAGCCCTGGCTGGGTTACTCGTTATTGTCGGCGCATCGGCGTTTGATGACCCCGAACAACTGAGAACTGACGTTGAACAACGAAGCACCGAAATTCTGAACAGCGGCATCGATCAACTGCCACCTGAATCCCAAGAGAATGCTCGTTCTCTGCTCAGTGATGCTGAAACTGAAGTTCGTTCATGGTTAAGTGATGAGAACGTCAATGATCTCTTCGACC
>CALCBR010000004.1:0-8114 GCA_937897105.1 uncultured Acidimicrobiaceae bacterium
GCGACAAGGGCTGGGAGCAACATTCGTCGTGCAAGGTCGTCTCGGTAGGGAACTTCAAGGGCGAAAATGGCTCCAGTCGCTGGCGCCTTAAAAATCGCTGCGACACCGGCAGCAGCCCCTGCGACGAGCAACGTTCGGTGATCACTACCTCGGAACGGTGCTGGAAGCCGACGCTGAATCTGTTCACCGAGCGTTGACCCACCATAGAGCGAGGGACCCTCAAGGCCGAGCGAGCCACCGGTGCCAAGGGACGCGATCGCCGCAACGCTGCGCGCAACCAATGCCCGAAGCCCGAGTCGATATTGAGAGTCGTGGAACGACTGCAGGTACTCATCTGATGTCGATCCTGAGATACCGCCACCGATATACCGAAGTGACAACGCCGCCACAAGAAGGCCACTCACAGGAGCCGTCAGCAACATCCACAATGGCGCCTCGAACAGATGGTCATAGACCGCGTGCACTGCAACATCGAGGCCTCGCACAAACAGACCGGTTGCGATGCCCGTTGCCGCAGCGAGCAGCACTACCTCACGGGAACGCCGGAATATCGACCGAACCTCGTCTCGCCGCTGAGAAAAGACATCAGGACGAACAGAGCGAGCCACCCGGTTATGGAACAGACGACTCAGAGGCACATTCACGCACTATAGGAGTTTGATCGCAAATTTGCGGAGATGGTTTAGCGCAGTGACTCAACCATGAGTCTGATGCCGTCAGCCAACTGCACCTGCGGCTCCCAACCGAGTAACTCAGTCGCACGCCCGATGTCGGGTCGACGCACCTTCGGGTCATCGGACGGCAACGGAAGATACGAAATTGACAGTTCGACATCGATCACATCGGCGATGACATCAGCAAGTTCACGGATCGTGAACTCGTGGGGATTGCCAATATTCACCGGATCCCGGACATCTGACTGCAACAGTCGCACAATGCCGTCAACCTCGTCACTGACGTAGCAGAAACTTCGCGTTTGGCTGCCGTCACCATAGATAGTCAACGGCTGACCGTCGAGTGCTTGGTGCACCATGTTGGTGACGACACGACCGTCGTCGGGTTGCATGCGAGGGCCATATGTATTGAAAATTCTCACTATGCGGGCATCAAGGCCGGCGGAACGCTCATGGGCGGCAACGAGCGCTTCTGAGAACCGCTTCGCTTCGTCGTACACCGACCGTTCTCCGATCGGGTTGACGTTTCCCCAATAGCGTTCGGATTGCGGGTGTTCAAGCGGGTCGCCATAGACCTCACTCGTTGAGGCCATGAGAAACCGGGCATCACATGACAGCGCATAGTTGATGAGGTTCCACGTGCCAGTAGACCCGACAGCAAGAGTTTCGAGTGGGCGAGCGAGATACGCAGGCGGTGATGCCGGGCTCGCGAAATTCATCACCGCGGATACATCGTTGCGATCGACGACATCATTGAGGCGCGTCATCGTGTCGGTCGAGACGATGTCGCCATTAACCACCGTCAACCCTTGGCCCAGCGGCAGGTGAGCGAGATTGTCTGCGCTACCAGTCGACAGGTTGTCGACGGCCACCACGCGGTAACCATCGGCAAGGAGTCGTTCGCAGAGATGTGAGCCGATGAATCCAGCGCCGCCTGCAACGACGACTACCGACTCACGTGCAAGTGACGTCATGCTAAGCGTCCAACCCCGTCATATGTAAGGCCAGCCGCTCGCACAGTCTGCGGGTTGAGAAGGTTGCGGGTGTCGACGATGGCCGATCCTGACAGCAGCACCTTCGCGCGTTCAAGGTCGAGTGACATGAATTCCGGCCACTCGGTGAGGATGACGAGCACATCTCCCTCGCTCATCGCCTCGTCGATCGATTGCTGAACGCTGATACCTGAGAGGAACGACTGTTGGATTTGGCTCAGCGTTCCCGCCGTCGTCGGGTCATAGGCCTTCACCGTTGCCCCAAGTTCACGAAGACGATTGATCACCGCGAGGCTCGGCGAATCTCGCAGATCGTCAGTTCCTGCTTTAAACGTCAGACCGAGCACCGAGATAGTCATTCCATTGAGGTCATTCGTGCCTGCGGCATGCTGAACTTTTCGAACCATCCGTTCGCGCTGCTCATCGTTGACCGCGATCACACCGCGCATCATCGAAAAGTCGTAGCCGTGACTTGCGGCTACATGCACCAGGGCATGAGAGTCTTTCGGAAAGCAACTACCGCCCCAGCCAGGCCCCGGTCGCAAAAACTCGCGGCCGATACGCCGGTCAGAGCCGATTCCCTCAACGACATCAACGACATCAGCCCCAACGGCTTCACACATTGCGGCAACCGCGTTGACGAACGAGATTTTCATCGCAAGAAAACCATTTGCTGCGTATTTGATCGTTTCCGCCGATGCTGCATCGGTGATGATGACCTGCGTGTCAATCGATTCGTACAGTGCCGCAACGTTTTCGGCTGCGCTGCGATCGTCGGCGCCGACTACCACGCGGTCGGGATGGAGAAAATCGTTGACCGCAGTTCCCTCCCGAAGGAATTCTGGGTGCGACACGACGGCGATGTCAGAGCGCTGAATCACTTCGTCAACGACGGTCGTGGTTCCCACCGGCACCGTCGATTTGTTCACCACGATGGCGCCCTTGCGGAGCACCGGGCCGATCTCGGCGCTCGCCGCTTCGATGAATGAAAGGTCGGCAGAGCCATCATCGTCTTGGGGTGTCGGCACGCAAAGGAACACGATGTCGGAACGCTCAGCAACTTCGGTTGCCCCAACAACAAATTCGAGTCGCCCAGTTGAGATTCCTTCGCTGACGATTTCAGTGAGACCCTCCTCAACAATTGGAATCTCCCCATTGCGCAACCGATCGATTTTCTCTGCGTCGACATCGCCGCAGACGACGTTGTGCCCAATGTGAGCAAGGCATGCCCCCGTGGTGAGGCCCACATACCCGACACCCACGACTCCAATTATCGGCTTGTCACTCATTACTCAATCTTTCACCGGTCGGCGCCCTTTCGACGCTCTTTCACTGCAACACCAACACGTGCGCTGTAGGAGGTTAACCATCAAACTAGGGTCAAAGACGTGATAAACGTTTCGAACGTCCTCCTTCCTGCAAACGTAGACACTGCATGCCCTGATGGCAGCGCAATCTGCACGTGGGTGTACGACATTTCCGGCGGCAGCGACCGACTCGCGCAATTTGCTGAATGGTTCCTCGATCGACCCATCCGATTTTTGGCGGTGATCGTCGGAGCGTGGCTGCTCTCAAAAATTGTTCGGCGCTCGATCAGAAAGATTGTCACTCACATCGTGACCGCCGATCGATCATCAACGTTTCAGCGCCTCGATCGCCTCGGTGTTCCGGTCACGGGCCTCATCGAAACTGAAGAAGACCCTCTCATCGCTGAGCGTCGCCAGGCCCGTGCACTTTCCATTTCCAACGTTCTCGGTTCCGCAGTCTCGGTGGCGGTGTGGAGCATTGGCTTCACCACGGCGCTCGGGACGATCGGCATCAACCTCGGCCCGCTGATCGCCGGCGCCGGCATTGCGGGCGTTGCACTCGGATTCGGCGCGCAAAGCCTCGTTCAAGACTGCATTGCCGGACTGTTTATGTTGCTGGAAGACCAATACGGAATTGGTGATGTCATCGATCTCGGCGAAGCGGTCGGTGTCGTCGAGGAGGTCACCCTTCGCACGACTGTGCTGCGTTCGCTCAACGGCACCGTGTGGCATGTGCCGAACGGCCAGGTGTCACGGGTTGGCAACCTCAGCCAGCTGTGGTCGGTGGCCGTCATCGATATTGACGTTGCGTACGACAGCGATTTGGCAGAAGTCAGGTCGATTCTTCAAGAGGCGGTCAGCGAAGTCTGCACGCGAGAGGAGTTCACCGAATCGGTGCTCGAGCCCCCAACGGTGCTCGGCGTTGAATCGCTTGGAGCCGACGGCATCACGCTTCGGGTGACGATCAAGGTCGATCCGGGCGATCAGTGGTCGATTCAGCGTGCCGTCCGAGAACATGTGAAGGTCGTCTTTGATCGCCATCACATCGAGATTCCGTTCCCGCAGCGAACTGTGTGGGTGCGCAATGAGGGTGACATCACCGAATGATGCCCGCCGGTTTGCTTTGGGCGATCGCAGCAGTGCTCATTGTGTTGCGAGTGGTCTGGTGGCTCGCAGCAAACGACAAAATCTGTAGAGGTACATCGACGCACGATGCCGGCGTTCCCATCGACCTTGCAGACTGCCCGAGTGTCGTCGCTGCCTTTGCGCTCTCCGGTGCAGATGGTGGCGCCTGCTATCTCCTTGAGCATGCCGCTTCAGCCGCAGTGGCCGAACTTGTCGAGTCTGGTGCCCTCAAGGCTCAATCCAATGGTGATGAAGCATGGATCTCGGTCGGTGAGCCGCTCAACCTTGCGAGCGACGACGTCATGCTTGTTGACATGCTGTCCACCCGAATGAGTCGCAGCCGTGACGGGTCTGAGGTTGTCGACAGCGGAACACTCGCTCATCATCCACCTCGCATGATGTGGTGGTTGAGGTATCGGCGGGCGGTTGCCAATCGTTCCAGAGCGGCTGGCATCACCGAGGCCAGGTCGGCGTTCGGGGTGCTTATTGGAATCACTGCTGTTGCGGGTCTCTTCGGAGCGGTTGGGCTCGCAATCGGTGCTCGCTCGGTCATCTC
This sequence comes from uncultured Acidimicrobiaceae bacterium, assembly GCA_937897105.1. Classification (GTDB taxonomy): domain Bacteria; phylum Actinomycetota; class Acidimicrobiia; order Acidimicrobiales; family Ilumatobacteraceae; genus Casp-actino5. The sequence continues at coordinate 4,655 of CALCBR010000004.1, forward strand.
CGCCGTTGCATCGCTTGACCCACTCGCCCTTCGCTTGTGGTGGCTGGTGCTCGGAATTGCCGGAGGCCGAATAGCTCTCGATGCACTACACACAAGTGTTGAGCGTTCTGACATATTGACTGGTGCGGGTCGTCAACTCGTCCTTCGCCTCGCGCACCAACGTGACCAACTGTCTGGCACTGTCAACCCAACGCATGGTCTCGGTGACTCTGCCGACACCGCGCTTGCAACCGCTGTAGGGCTCCCGACCAGAGTCGCTCGTCAGGTGCCGCTGTTCTCTTCTCGTCGCGAGCCGCTGATGTGGTCTGACTACAGCGGCTCGCTTCGACTCGTTCGCATGCACCGGGATTGGCGTCCTGGGGAGGGTGCTCACCCCCGGTCGGCTCTTCTCGGCGGGCTCTGTGCTGCGCTTGTCGGCGTTGCTGTGCGGTGGTTGCTTGAACGTGTTGTATCAAGCGAGTGGTACACGTCGCTTCTCCAAGACGCGAGTCCAGCGGTAAGTGACACCGAGCGGTTGTTGTCGATTGGCCAGCAGGTTGCGCTCGTCCCTTTGGTGGGAGGTATCGCTCTCGCCGCAATCGGCTTCATCGATCTCTTTGCAAGGCGCTCAGTGGAGGGGGTAGTCATCGACGTCCGGCTCCCGGAGGAGCGCACGGCACCACAAAAGTTGAGGGCGTTTCTCACAGGGGCCGGTCATGACGGTGTTGCAATTGTTGAAATGACCGTTGAACGTTCGGTCTCGGGAACGACACAAACGTTTGTCGTTGATGCTCGGGCAGCAGCGCCGATCGGTGCGGAGGTCACTATTGAGCACACGGTCGTGTTGCGTCGAGTGCGTTCGGTCGCCCCACGAGGAACGTCTGGGGCTGCACGGCCGGCTGACTCTACGCTGATGTCATGACACAACATCGTCAGCGCATCGTCACCCTTGATTTGGAGGGTGTGCTCGTTCCTGAGATATGGGTTGCGGTTGCTGAGCGCACCGGCATCGATGAACTTCGCCGGACCACCAGAGATGAACCCGACTACGACGTCTTGATGCAACAGCGTCTTGGAATCCTCGATGATCATGGCCTCACGATGTCGATGATCCAGGACGTCATTTCAACCCTGTCTCCCCTCGATGGGGCAAAAGAGTTTCTCGACGCGTTGCGGTCGGAAGTTCAAGTGTTGATCTTGTCGGACACATTCGAACAGTTCGCTCAACCGTTGATGAAACAGCTCGGGTGGCCGACAATTTGGTGCCATCAGCTCATTACAAGTGCGGACAAGATCACCGATTACCGGCTTCGCATCGACGACCAAAAACGTCGAGCTGTTGAGGCGTTGCGGTCCCTCGAATTCACCGTCGTTGCGGCCGGCGATTCATATAACGACACGACGATGCTCGGCGCAGCTCACGCTGGATTCTTGTTTCGGGCGCCCCAGCGGGTGCAGGACGAATTCGACTTTCTTGCTCTTGAGGAGTACCCCGACTTATTGCAGAACATCAGGTCGGCATTTGCTGAACTCAACTCGTAAGCCCCAACGCTTGCTCCGAGGCTGCGAGCGCGTAACCTGCCCGGGTGCCATCTGATGCCAAAGAGTCCATAACGTCATCACAGTCCCTCAGTCTCGGACTCTTCGGCGCCGCGATCGCAGTCTCGGCATGGGGGTCATCAGGAGTCATCGTTAAAGCGCTCGACCTCGATCCGGTCGCAATTTCGTTCTATCGATTCACGGTGTACTCGTTCGCGATCTTTCTTGTGCTGCGACTGCGCGGCAATAAGCCCACATTGAGGGTTCTCAAACATTCCGCAGCCGGCGGCATCTCGCTCGGCATCGATGTTGTCCTGTTCTTTACTGCGGTGAAGACCACCACCATTGTGAACGCCACCACGATCGGTGCGTTGCAGCCCATCATTGTGCTGTCGATCGCAACCCGCTTTTTTGGTGAGCGAGTTCGGCTTCGGGAGATCATCGCCGCGTTCGTTGCGATCGCTGGCGTTGTCGTCGTCGTCACGCAGTCGTCGGGAAACCCCGAGTGGAACGGCGCCGGCGACCTTGCGGCGCTCGGAGCACTCTTCGCGTGGACGGGCTACATCGTGATGTCAAAGCGATCGGCCGGTGTGCTGACCTCAACCGAGTACACCCTCGGCACCGGGTTCTGGACGGCGTTGGTGGCGCTCCCGGTCGGATTTGCGGCCGGCCAAGACATGTCGATTCCGAACGTCAATCAATGGGCAGTGCTCTTGGCCCTCGTCATCATCGGTGGACTATTTGGCCACTCGCTCATGAATTGGTCGCTGACCCGCATCCCGTTGTGGATTGGGTCAACGCTGACATTGCTGATCCCGATCGTCTCATCGCTCATCGCCTGGATCGCCCTCGACGAAGCGCTGACTGCAATTCAACTTGGCGCAATCGGGCTCGTCATCGTTGCGCTCTCAGTGATTGTCACCTCGCAGCGCAACCCCACCCCGACACCGCCACCAACGGCTCCGCTAACCTCGACTACAACCGATTCGCTTTCGGGTGACACTAAACCTGGGTCGCCCCCTAACCCCTGATAACTGGAGATTCCGCAACATGTCTGACCAATCGGCAGCAATTGATTACACCTTCACCGATGAGGCACCTGCTCTTGCGACATATTCGTTGTTGCCGGTGGTGCGTGCCTTCGCCGGTGTGGCAGGAATTGGGGTGACCTCGTCAGATATTTCGCTGTCGGGGCGCATCATTGCGGTCTTTCCTGAGCGGCTGACCGAAGAGCAGCGAATTCCTGATCACCTTGGGCTCCTCGGTGAGCTCACCGCTGATCCCACTGCCAACATCATCAAACTGCCGAATATCTCTGCTTCAGTTCCGCAGTTGAAGGCGGCGATCGCAGAGTTGCAAGCAAAGGGTTACGACATCCCTGATCATCCCGACAATCCGTCAACAGATGAAGAGCGCGACATTCGGGCTCGTTTTGATCGGGTGAAAGGTTCAGCGGTCAACCCGGTTCTGCGTGAAGGAAACTCAGATCGACGGGCACCCAAGGCAGTGAAGGACTACGCCCGAAGCCACCCGCATTCAATGGGTGCATGGACTGCGGGCTCAGAAAGTCATGTGGCGACCATGTCGTCCGGCGATTTCCGCTCAAATGAGCAGTCGGTGACGATTGCAGCCGACACGTCACTTCGTATTGAGCACGAGGCAATCGATGGAACGGTGTCGATCCTTAAAGAGTCTGTTCCAGTGCTTGCAGGAGAAATTGTCGACAGCACCTTTATGGATGTTGCCGCTCTTCGGGCATTCCTCGATGCACAAATCGAAGATGCCCGCTCTTCTGGCGTGCTGTTCTCACTACATATGAAGGCAACGATGATGAAGGTCTCCGACCCCATCATTTTCGGTCACGCCGTGCGAGCATTTTTCTCTGAGACATTCTCTGAATTCGGCGACGTTCTTCAGGGCGCCGGAGCCAACCCAAATAACG
>CALCBR010000005.1:0-5712 GCA_937897105.1 uncultured Acidimicrobiaceae bacterium
GATGAGCCGGAAATACCTCTTGCTGCCGGGAGTACGTTCCAACAACATCTATGTTGTCGACACGGCAACTGACCCGAAGGCACCGTCGCTGTTCAAGACCATCGACGGAGATGAAATCAAAGAGAAGGCCAATCTCTCAGGCCCACACACCGTTCACTGCCTCGGTTCGGAGATCATCATCTCATTCCTCGGAGACGCCAAGGGTGAAGCGCCAGGTGGTTACCTGCACGTCAACAAAGAATTTGAGATCGTCGGCCGCTGGGAGAATTCGATGGGTGACATCCCCTACGGATACGACTTTTGGTACCAACCGCGTCACAACGTCATGATCAGTTCAGAGTGGGCAGCTCCTAATACGTTCCTTCCCGGGTTCGACCTTGAAGAAGTGGGGCACCTTAAGTATGGGCGGCGCCTGCATGTGTGGGACTTCGAAAAGCGCGAGCCCGTGCAAACGATGTATTTGGGCGAAGACGGGTTGATGCCGCTTGAGGTGAAGTTCCTCCACAACCCTGACAGTACTCACGGTTTCTGCTGCGCGGCATTGAGCTCGAATGTGATCCACTTCTGGAAAGACGACAGCGACCCCGAGTGGAAGTGGGAGAAGACGGTCGACATTGAGAACGAATTACTCCCTGATTGGCCCATTCCGCTACCCGGAGTGATGTCGGCGCTGCTTGTCTCGATGGACGACAAGTACCTTTACGTGAACAACTGGCTTCACGGCGATATGAGGCAATACGACATCACCGATCCGCACAGCCCAGTGCTTACCGGTCAGGTTTGGATGGGTGGCTTGCTTGGGAAAGCCCCGGTGGTGAACGGAGCGGAAGTTGCCGGCGGACCGCAGATGTTCCAACTCTCGCTCGACGGCAAGCGCCTCTACGTCACCACGTCGTTGCTCTCGACTTGGGATAACCAGTTTTACCCCGAGATTCGAACCAAAGGCGGGGTGATGGTGATGATCGACTGCGACGTCGAAAACGGGGGCATGGCGATCAACGAAGACTTCATCGTCGATTTCGGTGAGGAGCCGAACGGACCAAGCCGATGCCACGAGACCCGCTACCCAGGTGGCGACTGCACGAGCGATATCTGGCTCTAATGGATACTTGGACCATCACTGTTGCCAATAAAGGCGGGGCAACATTTGACGTTGACGCAAGTCGGCCGCTCCTCGAGACGTTAGAAGAACAAGGGGTCGACCTGCCCTATGGATGTCGATACGGCGGGTGTATTACCTGTGCTGCGAAAGTGACCGACGGTCAAGTCGATCAGGCAGACCAGGTTGCACTCAACAACCGTCAACTCAACAACGGATATGCAGTGCTGTGCGTGGCCCGACCCGTGTCGAATTGCACCCTCGAAGTAGGAGTGGAGAGCCACGACGAGCTCTACCGAAACCCGTTCCTCGACCCGCTCGAGCCTCACGAGCTCAAGCCCGGGATCGTCACCACGATAGGAGAGAGCTGATGGCCGAGGCCGACCTCATAATCCCGGAAAAAATCGAACATCGGTACGACTACGACCAGGAATACATCTCTGACATTTTGCGATCGGTAAAGACCATTGCAATGGTCGGGGCGAGTGACGACAGGACCAAATTTAGTTACGGCGTGCTCCGCCAGCTGAGCGAGGTCGGCTACGAAATCCTGCCGGTCAACCCAAGCCCTAAGACTGTTGAGATTCGAGGCTTGAAGGTCTACCGATCGCTTCAAGAAATTGACCGCCCGATTGACATGGTCGATGTGTTTCGCCCGAAGGAAGAGCTCTACCGGTTTGCCGAAGAAGCCATCGCAGTCGGCGCGAAGGTCCTTTGGGGCCAGATTGGTGTGTATGACGATCGTGCCGCAGCGCTTGCCGAAGCTGCAGGGCTAAGGGTCGTGATGGATCGCTGCCCCAAGATCGAGCTCTTCCGTCCGTTCTGGAAGCCTCGACTCGATCTCGAGCTCAACCTGCCTGAAAAGCCAGGTGCGGCTGTGGACGCCCAAACGACGATCTGATTGCAGCCCTGCAGGATCTGTCACGACTACTTCGAGCGGTAGATATTGACTGCTGAGGATTCCAGGAACTCTGGAAGAGGCGGACGCATCTTCCGAACAGTGATGTGAACGCCCCTTACCGCAGGAACTGCTAACACCTCGGTAGCAATTCTTGTCGCTACTTTCTCAAGTAGTTGGTGTGTTTCGTTCCGAATAATCGCTGCAACCAATTCCGTGATCTCGCCATAATTTATGGTGTCATCAAGATCATCAGATGAGCCAGCCAGTGAGAGATCCGTCTCGATAGCGAGGTCTACCTCAAAGGGCTGCGCTCTCTTCTTTTCTTCTGGCAGAACACCTATTTTTCCAAGAGCTTGTATTTTGTTGAGCTCAATACGATCGACCATCTGTAGTTCTTACCCCGTTGAGCAACTGACTGGCCAATCATCGAGGGCTTTCATTTGGTCAGGTGGCTAGCTGGATTTCGAGGGAACACTTCGTTAACTCCCATCAGAGGCGTTCTACTTCACTCCAACGGTTATGTTTCAACCGGTCCCACGATGGCCGTGGAAGGGCCCGAAACGATGTTTCCGTCCCACATGAGAGCTCACGAAAAGTGGTGAAAAACGCAAAAGGGGGGTATCTCGGTCCATGTGTGGCTCAGTGACCGCCACCAAGATGAACATCGACTCCTGCCTCTATTCAGCGTGATTAATTGTCTTGAACTGGCATTGCGAAGATCTCTGGAAACTCTTTGGGAGCGGTCTGCGGGCCTCGAGAGCCGAGCTGTTTAACCACCAGAGCTTCGACGCTTGTGCCGCATACCGAGCCACAGACCAAAGGCTCCAAGCCCTATGGCAAAGGCTGGGCCGAGAGCGACGGGGGCGGTGACTGCGAGCACAGTCACTCCAGCGAGTGGTGGAGCGGCAAGCAGAACAGCCAACAGGACAATGAAGACACGCCTCATGGTTGGTCCTCATTCCTTTTGCTCCACCAAACACAGGCGGCGAGGCTGGCCGCAAGAGCGGCAAGCGAAAGGAAACTCATAGGTGTACGAGGTTCGGCAGTTGCATCTGGAATTGTCTCCTTGGCCTAAAATTTACTGACCGAAGACCTCGATGGACGCGAAGAGACTCGAGTACACAGACTTGATGAGGTGGTGATGTCGTTCTTGCCGGAACGCTCCGACGCGACAGAAGATGGTCAATCAAGCCCCTCTAGAAAGCTGATCATCGCAGAATTGACCTCTGTTGGGTGCTCTTGTTGAAGCCAGTGACCGGCACCTTCGATAATTTCGCAGTGGCGTAGGTCTCCTAGGGCTTGCTGCATTGCGCTGATCGCTTCGGGGGTGTTCCCAGCGATCAAATCTGTTGAACCACCCATGTAGAACGAGGGCTGGTTGATGGTGGCCCCGAGAAAAGGAGCGGTAATGGCGGGCAGCCTGTTGATGTTGCGATACCAGTTCAGACCGCCTCGGAAACCTGTCCGGGTGATCTCCTCGACGAAAAAGTTGAGATCCTCTTCAGTGAGCCACGAAGGCAGTTCGGCTGCTGACACAAACTGGTCGGTCAGCGCTTCGCCAGCCGGGAAGTGACCATCGAACGGTTCGCTGATATCGCCGTTTCGAAGCGCATCACCACTGATGGAGTACAAGAAACCGCGCATAGAGCTATAGATGTCGGCTTCCAGGTCTGCTTCAGCTTTACCCGGCTCTTGAAAGAACAAGCGGTAGTAGTCGCGATCAGGGCCCGCTGTTTGAGCCATCAATGCGTTGACGTCGATGCCTTCCGGTAACGCCCCAATCGGTCCCGTGTAGGGAACGCTCATACACGCCACAGCGCGAAATAGATCGGGTCGCATGAGGGCGGCGTACCAGGCAACGGGTGCACCCCAGTCATGTCCGGCGACCACAACTGGCCCTTGATCTAGATGATTCGCTACGGCAACGACGTCGCCGACGAGGTGATTGAGGTCGTAGGCCTCGATTGCCTGAGGGGCGCTGGTTTTTCCATATCCACGCATCGACATCGCAACTGCTTGATATCCGGCGTCTGCGAGGGCATCTATTTGATGACGCCACGAATACCAGCTCTCGGGAAAGCCGTGACACATCACCACTGCGGGCCCTTGTCCTTTGGTGACGTAATGGATGTCTATTCCATTGCCCTGAATGATGTGTTCCTGCAAATCGCTGATCATCTGATGAGTTTGTCACCCCTTGCATCAGCCCTCGCAATCTAGGGTGAAGCCATGAGCGAATTGAGATTTGACGGCAGGGTTGCGTTGGTCACTGGTGCCGGTGGTGGACTCGGCCGAGAATACGCTCTTCTGCTGGCGTCGCGTGGCGCAGCGGTCATGGTAAATGACTTGGGATCACCAACGATGGGAGGCCAAGACCATGACCCAAGCACGGCGGAGGCAGTTGTTGAAGAAATTCGGGCCGCCGGTGGGGTAGCGGCTGCCAACAGCGATTCTGTAGCCACGCGTAGCGGTGCCGACTCGATGGTCGCAAACACGTTAAACGAATTCGGCCAACTCGACATTGTCATCAACAATGCGGGAATCATCCGCAACCGAACATTTCTCAATATCAACGAATACGAATTCGAGCCGGTTATCGATGTGCACGTCAAAGGCTGTTTCTTCGTCAGTCGCCCCGCGTATGAACATATGAAGTCAGCCGGGTACGGGCGCATCGTCAACACAAGTTCGGGCTCAGGCCTGTTCGGATCATTTGGGCAAAGCGCATACTCTGCGGCAAAGGCTGCAATCTACGGGTTCACTCGAACACTTGCGATCGAAGGGGCTCGGTATGGGATTCATGTCAACGCAATAGCGCCGGGAGCATTGACACGAATGACCGGTGATGTGCTCGGCGACGACGGCGAGATCGCTGACATGACCGGCCTGACTGGAGAGGATCTCCTGATGCAGTTGGGTCCGCAACAGGTTGCGCCCGCTGTGGTGTACCTCGCGCACGAATCATGTGTGTTGAACGGTGAAACGCTGTCGGCGTCGGGAGGCAGAGTGGGCCGAGCGTTTATGGGAGTGACCAAGGGCATTTATGAAGAGGATCTCACTCTTGAATCGGTTGCGGAACGCATAGATGAAATATGCGACGAGGGTGACTATGTGGTGCCCGACAATGTCGACCAAGAAATGCAGTTGCTCCTTGAACACCTACACACCGATGACACCTAATTGATGAAGCGGTGAGTGTCGCTCGCAAGGTTGTGCACCGGCGATCAGGTGTGTCGTGCCGCATGCTCACCACGTGCCGCATGCTCATCACATGAGGAACACGAAGATGTGTTCATCCGATGCGATTGCGTTTGACCTCGATGCCGGCAGTTACGCGGTCCCAGGTGTCTGCGGTCACACCGTCGCTCTTTAGGAGATGTTTCTGAACCTTCTGAGTTGGTGTTTTGGGAAGTTCAGCAACGATTCGGATGTAGCGCGGCAACATGAAGTGCGCCATGCGTGGTTCAAGGAACTCGAAAAGTTCTTTGTTGTCGATATGGCCCCCGTCTACAGGCGCGACGACGATCATCACGTCGTCTTCGCCGAGCTCGCTTGGCACCGGTATTGCTGCAGCCTCAGCGATGTCGGGGTGGGCAACGACTTCGTTCTCGACTTCAAATGATGAGATGTTTTCGCCTCGGCGTCGGATGGCGTCTTTGATGCGGTCGACGAAGAAGAAGTTGCCATTCTCGTCGTATCTGAAGCCGTCGCC
>CALCBR010000006.1:0-28539 GCA_937897105.1 uncultured Acidimicrobiaceae bacterium
TCGGTGTGCGAAGCGATCCAACGGTGCTACTCGTCTCAGGCTTCACCTCGCAATTACTGGGCTGGGATGAAGGACTGTGCCATGAACTCGCTGCAAGCGGGCGGCATGTCATTCGTTTTGACAACCGTGATGTTGGGCTGTCCAGCCATCTCGACGGACAGGCCGTCGACGTGGAGGGGGTCTTCAAGGCAACGTTTTTTGGCGGTGACCCGGTCGAGGTTCCTTACACCCTGTCGGACATGGCAGCCGATGCCATCGGACTTGTTGACGCTCTCGATTGCGAGGTTGTTGATGCTGTTGGTGTGTCGATGGGAGGCATGATCGTGCAAACCATGGCGATTGAACATCCGGGCCGTTTGAGGTCGGTGGTGTCGATCATGAGCACGACTGGTGGCCCAGGTGTTGGTCTTCCGACCGAGGCGGCACTCGAACAATTGTTGATGGAACCTCCAGACAACCGCAAGGAGTACATCGAGTCGTCGGTTGGTGCCAAGGTGTGGTCGTCACAACGGTATTTCGATCCTCAACGCGCCCGGGAGAAAGCGGCGGCAAACTTTGACCGAATGTTCTACCCAGAGGGTGCGACGCGGCAGTATGCAGCAATCATGGTGTCAGGTGACCGCACTGAGGCACTGAAGTCGGTCACCGTTCCAATGCTCGTCATTCACGGTTGGGATGACACGTTGATCCACCCTTCAGGCGGGGAAGCAACCGCAGCGGTAGTGCCGGGCGCCTCGTTGCTCATGCTCGACGATATGGGGCATGATCTTCCCGAACCTCTCTGGCCAGAAATCGTTAACGCAATCGTGCAGTTTGGCGACTCTGCCAACTCCCACACATCGGTAAACACTTAAGGAGCAATCACCATGTCAGGACCACTCAGCGGATATCGAATCCTTGAAATTGCCGGAATTGGGCCAGGCCCCTTCGCCGCAATGATGTTGGCGGATATGGGAGCCGAAGTGATTCGTATCGATCGAGCACAATCGGTGAAACCCGGATCGACGGGACCTGTACGTGATGTGTTGCTGCGGAGTCGAAAGAGCATCGCCCTCGACCTCAAAGACCCGGAAGGTATTGCGATTCTTCTCGACCTCGTCGAAGGAGCCGACGCTCTGATTGAAGGTTTTCGGCCGGGCGTGATGGAGCGACTCGGTATCGGCCCCGATGTGTGTCACGAGCGCAATCCGAAACTCGTCTTCGGTCGAATGACCGGATGGGGCCAGACCGGCCCGTACTCCCAAGCAGCCGGCCACGACATTAACTACATCGCTCTCGGTGGCGCACTTGCGCACATCACCCGTGGTGGATCTGGCCCGGTCCCCCCACTCAATCTCGTCGGCGACTTCGGTGGCGGTGGAATGTTCCTCGCCTACGGAGTCGTTTGCGGGCTCCTTGAGGCGCAGCGGTCGGGCAGCGGTCAAGTGATCGACACCGCAATGGTCGACGGAACCGCATCTCTCATGTCGATGTTCTGGGGCATGGCCGCAATGGGCGCATTCGACACAGAGAACCCTGGGACCAACTTGCTCGACACCGGAGCCCACTTCTACGACACCTACGAGTGCTCAGATGGTAAGTGGATCTCTATCGGGTCGATCGAACCACAGTTCTACGCGTTGCTGCTCGAACACACCGGGTTGACCGACGATGCTGATTTCCAGCGGCAGATGGATAAGAGCAAGTGGCCTGAGTTGAAGACTCGATTGACTGAACTTTTCCTCTCGAAAACGAGAGATGAGTGGTGCGCCATCATGGAACACACCGACATCTGTTTCGCTCCGGTGCTCACCATGCCTGAAGCGGCGCAGCACCCGCACAACGTCGATCGCGGAACATTCTGTGAGGTTGACGGCCTGATGCAGGCATCTCCTGCGCCACGGTTCTCTCGAACTTCTCCCGATACTCCAACCCCGGGCGCCCGCCCAGGTGAACACACGAAAGAAGTTCTTCTCAGTTGGGGTCTTGATGCAGGGCGCATCGACGCTGCTGTCGCTGGTGGCGCCGCGGCACAAGCTTGATGACAACGGTTCGACTCGTTCGACACGGCCAAGCATCAGCGGGGTGGGGTATCGATCCCGACCCCGATCTTGATGACCTCGGCCGGTCCCAAGCAGAAGCGGTTGCCGCGCGACTTGACGATCTTGTCGGCGAAGCAACACCTGAGGTGTGGACATCACCCCTCCTGCGATGCAGGAATACCGCCGAACCGTTTCGACAGCGCCGAGGGGTTGAGGCGTTAGTCAAAGAGGCGGTGCGCGAAATTCCGTCACCGCTGGGAATGGCGACGAGCGAGCGAGCAGACTGGCTGCGGTCGGCGATGGATGGAACCTGGTCTGATCTCGGCGGAGAATTTGTTGCGTTCCGAGACCATCTCGTCGAGCGCATAGCGGCAATCGAACACGACACCGTCGTGTTTTCTCATTTCATTGCGATCAACGCAATCATTGGGGCTTGCAATGGAGATGATCGTCTTGTCATTCGAACTCTCGACAACACGTCAATCACCACCGTCGATGTAACCGACGGCATCTTGACCCTTGTTGAGGGCGGTGCTGAGGCTGACACCATCATTCGTTAAGCCCGACGTCGCGCGGTGACACCTTGATGGCACACTGATGTGGTGCGGACGGCGTTGCATCATCTCTCACGACTGATCATCGTTGCAATCGCCATGACCGGATGCGCATATCTCACTCCGCAAGATGAGACGTCGCCGGCACCGGATACCTCCTCGTCATCGGGTGGTGACCTCGTCACTTCTCCGGCAGAAGAAGTACCAGATGAGGTGCCGGATACGACCCAGAGCGTTCAAACGAGTGTCACGACGAGTCCGGCGACGACGCCCCCCACGACGATCCCGGAGCCGTTGGGAGTGGCTGAACTCATCCTCACCGCAGGTGGCCTTGGAGATGCAGCATTCGGCGGTGAGCCCGACGCGGTCATTAGCTATGTCTCATCGATTCTCGGATCGCCGACCGAAGATTCGGACTGGACCACGCCCGAAACATTCTTGTGCGCGGGCACGGTCATCCGAGAGGTGAATTGGGGCGTGTTGTCACTGATGTTTGGAGATGAATCATCGAGCGCCTCGGGTCGCCCACATTTCATGTCGTATACCTACGGATTGATCGATCGATTGGGCGACGAACCGCAGGGGCTTGTAACGAGTGAGGGTCTCACCATCTCAAATACGGTCGCAACGCTGCTCGCTCGCGCCGATGCACAACTCGACGAGGGCGATGAGGAACTCGACATTCCTCCTTCATTCTTTTATGACAGCGAACCTTTTCCCGTCACGGGCCTGTTGACCGGAACTTCCGATGAAGATGTCGTGTTAGTGATATTGGGAGGTTCAGGGTGTTTCGGGTGATGATGTCATGGTGAGAGAACTTCACGACCTCTTTGGGTGGATACTCATTTTTTCGAATGGGCTGCTCGGCCTTTGGTTCGTCATTGCTCAGCAATGGCAGCCTGCCCGAGTGAAGTGGATGTGGTGGCCTGTCGTTCCTGCGCAGATCATCGTGGTGCTGCAGGCCGTGCTCGGTGCCGTGCTGTCGAGTCAGCCAGGTGTGGTGTTAGACGATATGCACGCTCTGTACGGGTTCTCCGCGATCGTGGCAGTTGGAATTCTCTACAGCTATCGAACAAGTCCGTTTATTCGCGACCGGCAGTACATGCTGTATGGAGTCGGCAGCTTGTTCATCATGGGTCTCGGTATCCGAAACTTTTTCGGCTGACCCGCTACTCATCACTGCATGACGATGGAGCCGCTGGAGGAATCAGCTCATTCAAGAAACCGAGCAGAAATTCTGATGGCATTGACCCCCGCGGAATCGGAACCACCAGTTGACGTTGCGATTCTTTGTGCATTGCCTGTCGGCTAAGTCGGCGCAACCTCATCGATTCACTTGCTTTGAGATCAATCGGTGACAGTTTTGCGGTTCGACCTGCCGATTGGCTTCCGGTCACACTGAGATCGGTGATGCCGAGTCGCATGCACGCAATGCGAAGTCGAGCAACGACGAGCAGTGCTGCGGCGGGCTCAGGGATCGGGCCGTAGCGATCAGTCCATTCAGAAGAGATGTCGTCCACCTCTGAGAATGATGATGCTGCCGCAATTCTTCGGTAGGCCTCGAGACGAAGGTCTTCACGGCTGATGTAATCAGAAGGCAAGAACGCGTCAGCGGGTACGTCAAGGTTGAGTTCAACTACTGGTTCAGGGGTCTCGCCCTTCATTTCCGCAACCGCCTCGGTCACCATTTGGCAATACAAGTCGTATCCAACGGCTGCGATATGTCCTGATTGTGCTGCGCCAAGCAGGTTGCCCGCGCCGCGAATTTCGAGGTCGCGCATGGCAATCCTGAAGCCAGATCCGAGTTCGGTTGATTCGCCGATCGTGCGAAGACGTTCGTAGGCCTCCTCCGAGAGCGTGCGGTCTTGAGGATGGAAGAGATACGCATAAGCACGTTGCCCACTGCGGCCGACACGACCACGCAACTGATGCAGTTGTCCGAGACCGAGAAGATCAGATCGTTCGACGACCAACGTGTTTACCGTGGGCATATCGATTCCTGACTCGATGATTGTCGTGCAGACGAGCACGTCATACCGACCTTCCCAGAAATCGATGACGACTTGCTCAAGGGTTGCTTCATCCATGCGGCCGTGAGCGATTGCGATGCGAGCCTCCGGCACCAACTCTCTGAGACGAGCGGCTGACTGCTCAATTGATTTCACCCGGTTGTGAACCCAAAAGACCTGTCCTTCTCGGAGCAGTTCACGACGGATTGCCTCGACAGCGACACGCTCATCGTATTCGCCAACATGGGTAAGGATTGGTTGTCGGTCAGCCGGAGGGGTTTGAAGGAGTGACAAATCTCGAATACCGACCAACGACATTTCCAACGTCCGAGGAATTGGTGTGGCACTCATTGTCAATACGTCGACATCGGTCGCGAGCGACTTGATGAGTTCTTTGTGTTGCACCCCGAACCGTTGCTCTTCATCGATGACAAGCAACCCAAGGTCTTTAAATGTCACTTGCGATGACAGCAGCCGATGAGTACCGATGACACAATCAACATCACCCGAAGCAAGGTCAGCGATGACCGACGCTGCTTGCTTGTCGGTCAAAAATCGCGACAGCACTTCGACTCGCACGGGAAAGCCGGCAAAGCGATCGCTAAACGTCGTGCCATGTTGAGTGGCAAGCAGCGTGGTGGGTGCGAGTACAGCGACCTGCTTACCCCCTTGAATCGCTTTAAAGGCAGCACGGATAGCAACCTCAGTTTTGCCGAACCCGACGTCACCACAGATGAGTCGATCCATCGGAATCTCGCGCTCCATGTCGGCCTTCACATCAACGATCGCAGTTCGCTGGTCGGGGGTCTCGACAAACCCGAATGCGTCTTCCATTTCAGACTGCCACGGTGTGTCGGGAGCAAAGGAATGCCCAGGTGTGTTCACGCGCTGCTGGTAGAGAACAACAAGTTCTTGGGCGATCTCTTGCACCGCAGACCGCACCCGTGACTTTGCTGAGGCAAAGTCGCTTCCGCCGAGCCGATGAAGCGAGGGTGCCTCGCCTCCAGAATATGGTCGCAAGACGTGGATTTGGTCTGAAGGGATATAGAGCCGGTCTTCACCGCGATAAGCCACGAGGAGGTAGTCACGTTCCGCTCCGCCGATTGCCCGAGTCACCATGCCCTCATAGCGGCCGACTCCATGATGAACATGCACCACGTAACTGCCCGGCTTGAGGTCGTCAAACCCTGCGGTTCCCTGTCGAGGCCGTGCCCGTCGGCGCGATCGACGACGACCGGTGAGATCGGCTTCGGCGAGCACGCTGAGGCGAGCCCGTGGAAGATGAAACCCTCGATGAAGGGGAGCAACGGTGATGTAGGCGCCTGGCGCAGTGAGGTCGGTCTCCGCGCTTGCAATCGTGAACTCAAGTTCGTGATCGAGCATCAGCGAGCGAAGTCGCTCAGCAGACCCAGTTCCATCGGCTGCGATGATGACTCGCTCGCCAGCGCTCAGTATTTCTTGCACTCGTGACACGTGACCAGAACCGTCGCCGATGATTGGTCCCCACCCAGTGCTTTCCACAAACGGAGTTTCTGGTCCTTCTGGGGTTGCATCGATCGTCCAAAACGAGCCAGTCGATGCGAGTAACCGGTCGGGCTCAGCATGCAGATGGGGGAATTGCAGATCAGGGTCACGAGCCCACGTACCAGCGAGTGCGGCGGCGAGGTCAGCTTCTTCGGCGAGAAGATCATGAGCACGATCTCGCATACGGCGGGGCTCGATAAGGACAACTTTGCCGCGTTCGTCGACGAGGTCGGTGAGCAGCAGATCGTCGTCGGTCAACCAGGGGAGCCACGACTCCATTCCGTCAAAGTGCGCTCCCTCTGCGAGCCGTTCCCAATGCTCTCGGCCCCACGATTCGGTGGCGATGAGGCCTGCTGCTCGCTCTCTGACGCGTTCGTCTGGGGTCACTTCTCGCGCGGGGAAGATACGTACCTCGTCGAGGTCGGCGATCGATCGTTGATCATTGACAGAAAATTGGGTGAGTCGGTCGACGTCATCTCCCCACAGATCAATTCGGATTGGTGCATCTGCGGTCGATGGAAAAATGTCGATGATTGCTCCTCGGCGCGCAAATTCCCCTCGGTGCTCAACGAGTTCTTCGCGTCGGTATCCCGAGATTGAGAGTTGTTCGGTGAGAGCGTCGGCATCGATGCGGCCGCCCGCTGAAACATGGATTGCCGAAATGGTGCGGGCACCGGGACCCAACCGTTGTAGGAGGGCCCGCACTCCGGCGACAATCACTCGGGGCTGGTGATCGGTCGATGTGAGCCTCCACAGCACCTCCATACGCCGGCCCATCGTTTCGACAGCAGGACTGACACGTTCGAACGGCAAGGTTTCCCAGGCGGGAAAGAGTAAGCATTCATCTCGTCCAAGAAAATGAACAAGATCATCGTGTAGTCGAGCGGCATCGGTTCCCGTGGGACATGCGACGATAAGCGGCGACCGATCAGAAAGATGAGTGAGCGCGGCAATACTGATCGGCCGTGCAACCTCGGTGATGGCGAGTCGAGCAGAAGGGGTGCCGAGTGCCATCGTGAGTGCCGGCTCATCACGAAGAAGTGGCGGCAGATCTCGAAGTGCGGCTGCAGTCGTTAGCGATGTCACCGACGGTTCACCGACTGCATTGCCTTATCAACTCCGCTCGTGATGACGAGCTCAACGGCGTCAGCTGCGGCGGCAACTCCGCTGTCGAGTTCTGCACGGCTCCGCTGGGGCACCTTTGATAACACCCAGTTGCCACCGCGGTCGGCAGATGGCGGGCGGCCCACACCGATTCGAACTCGAAGAAACTCGTTCGTGCCGAGGTGCTGGGCAATGCTGCCTAGACCATTGTGCCCGGCGAGGCCCCCTCCCATTTTGAGGCGGGTATCTCCCGGTTCAAGATCGAGTTCATCATGTACGACGATGAGCCTGCTCGAATCGGTGATGCCAAAGCGCTTGATAAGTGATGCGGCAGATTGGCCCGATTTGTTCATGAAGGTAACGGGGATAGCGAGCACGCAGCGGATGTCTGAGATGCGTGTTTCGGCAACGAAGGCGTCATTCTTGCCTGCCTTGAAGTGAGCATCGACGCGGGTGCCGACGAGGCGAACCGCGTCGTCGCCGACATTGTGGCGGGTGTTGGTGTACCGGTCGCCCGGGTTTCCAAGCCCAAGAATGATCCACTCGGGTGGAGTGTCACCAGACCGGCGACCTGAGAACAGGCCCACGAGAGCGATCAGTCGGCGTCTGAATCGCCAGAGTCATCGGAGCCACCATCAGATGACTCGTCGGATGCCTCTGCGTCACCCTCTTCGCCCTCGCCTTCGCCTTCCTCGGCGGCTGGCTCTTCGGCGGCAACGCGGAGCGTGACGACGGTGACAACGGTTTGGTCTTCTGCGCTGACGGCGGTAACTCCGCTCGGCAGGTCAACATCGGCAACGGAGATGACGGTGTCGACCGTCATGTCGTTGATATCGATGACAAGTTCGTCAGGAATATTTCGTGGCGTCGTGCGAACTTGAATTTCCATCATTTGCTGGTCGACGAGGCCATTATTCATTGCGACCTGCTTAGCTTCGCCCTCAAGGCGGACCGGCACGCTCACGGTGATTTCTTCGGAGAGATCGATCTGGATGAAGTCGACGTGAGCCACGGTGCGCCGCACTGGGTGTCGTTGCACTTCTTTCACGATGGCGGGGTACACATCGCCATCGACGGTGAGGTCAAGAATCGTGTTCATGCCTGCTGCTCCTGAGAGGGCAAGGCGCAGATCTCGGCGGTTAACGGAGATGCTGAGTGGTTCCATGCCTTGTCCGTAGACGACAGCAGGGATGCGATCCTCACGGCGAATGCGGCGTGATTCTGCACTTCCGGTCGTGCGACCGGCTTCGGCGATGAGAACTGAATCTGACATGGTGAGCCTCGAGTTACCTAGACCTCAGGATGAACTGGTGTGGCGGCAGGATTACCTCCACAGCGTCAACTGAGGTTATCGGCGACTTGTCAAGGCCACACCTGCCGTGCAACGGTTCTCCAACAAGGTCGTGTTCACTATTGGCAACCAACATCAAGTCGAGCACATCGGTGATCCCAGCCTCATTGGGTGGAGGTGAGGTCGGGTGGCCTTAGGCGTAATTTTCGCCGCTGAAGATTTCGCTCACACTCGTGTCGTCAAACACCGCAGACAGGGCTTGAGCGATGAGTGGTGCAATCGATAGCACCTCGACCTGTGAGAGCCGCTTGTGTTCTGGCAGTGGCAACGTGTTGGTGAGAACGAGCCGCTCAAGAGGTGATGCGCTGAGGCGCTCGACGGCAGGGCCTGAGAGCACCCCGTGGGTCGCCATAGCCCAGACTTCGGTAGCGCCTCGCTCGAGAAGAATTTCAGCAGCCGAGACGATGGTTCCGCCGGTATCGATCATGTCGTCGGTCAAGATGCACAGACGGCCCTTTACATCGCCGATGACTTCTTTTGCTTCGACGACATTCGCCTGACCCTTCGGACGACGTTTGTAGATAAACGCAATGTCGGCCTCACAGTCGTGAAGGTGCTGAGCCATACGCTCTGCAACCTTGATGCGACCCGAGTCAGGAGACACGATCACCGGAGCGTCGGGGGCGTGTTGGCGGATGTAGTTCTCGAGAACGGGTGCGGCGGTGAGATGGTCAACCGGACCATCGAAAAACCCCTGGATCTGTCCGGAGTGAAGGTCGATGGAAATGAGACGATTTGCGCCTGCGAGTTTGAACATGTCGGCTACGAGTCGCGCCGTCACGGGTTCGCGCCCTTCTGCTTTGCGGTCTTGGCGCGCGTAACCGTAAAACGGACATACCGCAGTGATGCGCTTTGCCGACGCTCGGGCTGCAGCGTCGATCATTGCGAGTTGTTCCATGATGGAGTCGTTCACCGAGCTGCCATCGATGCCGTAGTGGCTTTGCATGATGAACACGTCAGTTCCACGAACACTTTCAGCGAAACGTGGCCGGATTTCACCGTTCGAGAACTGGGTGATATTGGGGTCGCCTAAGGAGAGTCCGAGATGTTGAGCGACCTCACCCGCAAGGTCTGGATGCGTGCGCCCGGAGTACAGCGCAAGCTTCTTCGTTGTTACCTTCTCGAGTGACTCCACCTTGCTCCCCTCCGCGCCGAACGTCGACACCGCCTTCATCCTAGAACGCCGGCCTGCCTCTCAACTAGGTCACAAGTGCGGAACACCGATATTCGACTCATCGGTGAGGTGGCTCAGCCGTTCTGGTGATCTCGGGCACGCATGATGTGCTCAACTTCTGCGAGTTGTTCGCGGTCGTTCACGCCCCGAGTTTCGTCTGGCTCGGTGCCGACCGACCCGACGTGTCCATCTTGAGCGAGTGCAGCAATCGCGTCGGTGAGGTAGTACTCGTGTTGGGAGTTATCGGTACTGAGTTCGCCCAGAGCGGGCAGCAATTTGGAATGGTTGAACACATAGACCCCGGCATTCCACTCTGTAATGAGCAACTCAGTCGGTGTGGCATCGCGCTGTTCGACAATTCGCTCGACAGAGCCATCAGTTTTGCGAACGATGCGCCCGTATCCGGTGGGGTCATCGAGTTCGCTCGTGAGAAGAGTCGATGAGTGGCCGTTCACAATGTGCTCTGACACCAGACGATTGATGGTCTCGGCGGTTAACAGCGGTGTATCTCCCGGAAGCACGATCACCGCGTCATCTGCCGAGGGCGCAGAGAGAGCGGTGATGCCGACTTGGGTGGCGTGACCGGTTCCGTACTGCTCATGTTGCGTTGCGAACCTGATGTTGGCCCAGGTGGGCGCTGCTTGTTGTACGGTCTCTGCGACGAGGTCACCGCCGTGTCCGACAACAACAGCGATCTCATCGGGTTGGGTGACTGTGAGCGCATCAATGACGTGCAGCACCATCGCTTTCCCGCACACCTCATGCAGCGGCTTCGGCAGATCGGACCTCATGCGAGTGCCGGCCCCGGCAGCGAGAACGACGGCACGGAGGGTCATGGTTCCGGGGAGAGGACTCGAACCCCTACAAACGGCACCAAAAACCGCTGTCCTGCCAATTAGACGACCCCGGATCGCTCCCCATACGGTACCGCCTGATTCATCGGTCTCTGCGCCGAGCACCGCATCTCACAAAAGTTGAGTTTCACATCAACTGGTGCTCAGGAGCGTGAACAAGAGTTTGTGACGGTAGCGTCTGCAACCCTATGGGTTCGCTCGTTAAGAAGCGCCGCAAGCGCATGCGTAAGAAAAAGCACAAGAAGATGTTGCGACGGACGCGTCACCAGCGTCGCAAATAGCGCCGTCTCTTACATCGCTTTACTCGTGCGCACGACGCGCACAACAGCGCCCTCGCCGATCAATTCGACGAGGGCGTCATCGCGCTCACCCTCCACGAACCAAGTGGCCCCACTCCCTGCAAGTATTGGAACAACGCCGGTGAGACTCATGATTTGTTCGCGCCACCAGTTGAGTTTTGGCTCAACATGCAGAGCAGCTGGTTCGAGGTCATTCAAACTCTCACCGGTCGGCCCACCAAGTTCATCCCACGCTCGATAGACCGCAGGAGTGCTGACGTGCAGCGGCGGTGAAACCAGTGTGAACGTGTGATCAAGATGTGGAAGAGGCTCAATGTTCTCGCCAATTCCGGTGACCCGAGCTCTCCCGCCGTGAAGACAAAATGGGATGTCGGCCCCAAGCGTGACCGTCGATGCCACGTCGGCGATACCAGCCCATCTCAGCACTGCCGCCGCATCGGCTGAACCTCCGCCGAGGCCGCCTCCGTGGGGGATGTTCTTTTCAAGACGAATTGACGCCGGACGTTGAGCGAACTCTGCGGCGGCGAGACAGAGATTGCTCGAATCGGTTGGAACACCTTCAGCAAACGGTCCGCTCACCGATAGCGAAGACGTTTTGGCTTCGGTGATCGTCAGCGTGTCACAGAGGTCAAGCGTGACCATTTCGGCATCGATGAGGTGGAAGCCGTCAGGGCGAACTCCGGTGACTCGAAGAGAGACAGTGAGTTTTGCGGGGGCGATGACTGTGGCGCTCATGCCGAGACTGCTTTCGTAAGCTCATACCACTCATCGAGTGAGAGCGTTTCAGGGCGTCGTGCAGAGTCGATGTGGGCACTCGCAAACTGTTCCGCGTTAACAGCGGCACTCAGCGAGCGGCGAAGCATCTTTCTACGCTGACCGAACGCGGTCTTCACCAGCGAAAACATTGTGTCGACGTCCACCTCAGCCACGGTGTCTTTGCGGCGAACGTCAACGAGAGCAGATTCAACATTTGGCTGGGGCATGAAGACTGTGCGGGGGATGTGGGCAACCTTCTTGGCGTGTGCATAGTGCGCGACCTTGATGCTGACAGCGCCGTATTGTTTCGACCCTTCAGATGCGACGAATCGGTCGGCTGCCTCGTCCTGGACGAGGATCAACATCCGTGAAATCTGTGGCACCTCATCGAGCAGGTCGCAGACGAGCGGTGTTGCAATGTTGTACGGAAGATTGGCAACAAGTACCCAGTCGTGGGTCCCGACCACTGCATGCCAATCGATGTTCATCGCATCAGCCTCAATGACTGAGATGTTGTCGGTGTCGGCCACAACATCGCGAAGTGCAGCAACCATGCCTCGGTCGTACTCGATCGCCATAATTCGTGGTTGATACTCGTGAAGGGCGAGGGTGAGCGAGCCGAGGCCGGGGCCGATTTCAAGGACGTTGTCGGTCGATGTGACCTCGGCGAGCGCAGCGATTCGCCGAGCTGTATTCGAGTCGATCATGAAGTTTTGTCCGAGATCGCGCCGAAGATGAAGATCATGCGCTTCGAGTAGCTCTTTGATCTGGGACTTGCTGTGGGTCACCAGCGATACTCCACGGTGATAGGAGCATCGGTAGGGTCGCCGATTGCAGCAAATCGATCGGGGTGCATGACGATGTCTGCGGCATTCTCATCGAGCACAAGGGCAGCGATGCAGGTGGTTGATCGGCTGTTATCGGGATTGATGATGGTGACGAACATCCCGAGTTCGGCGCCTCGAGCAAAGCACACATCATTCGCTTCGATGCTGTAATCAAATGACGCTGTCCCTCGAAATGCGCTATTTGAGTCGGGCACGGCGATGACGGCTCCTCCCGATGGAGGTGTCGTCACACTTCGATCAAACTGTGCAAGTCCAGGTTGACCGAGTGGGTCTTCACTGGAGCGAGTTGTTGTCGGTTGCTCAACCGCGACGGTGCTGAGAGTGGAAGCGACATCACCTTCATCACTGGCGTTAAAGAGAAAAGCCACGGGAACCGCCACCACGGTGATCGCGGCGGCGATCGCAATGCGGCGACGCTGAGCCCCCTGGCTGTCGATCATGTGAGACCAAACACGCTGCGAGTGTTTCGAGAGGTAGCGGCTGCGACGTCGAGTGCCGATTCGTTTCGCAGATCGGCAATCGCTGTTCCAACGGTCGCAACGTTGGCGGGCTGGTTCGGCTTGCCTCGAAATGGAACAGGTGCGAGGTAGGGGCTGTCGGTCTCGACGAGCATTCGGTCGAGAGGGCACGCCTGTGCTGCAAGTTGAAGTTCGGTTGCTGAGCGGAACGTCACGATGCCAGAAAAACTCACGTAGGTGTCTCGCTCGAGACAGCGCTCTAATTCGCTAGGCCCGCCAGTGAAACAGTGAAACACGGTGCGTGAGGGCACACCAGCGGAGTCGAGGATGTCGAATGTGTCGTCCCAGGCGCTTCGGGTGTGAATGACCAACGGCAGGTCGCGATCGTGAGCGATCGCTATTTGTTCTTCGAATGCAGAACGCTGTAGGTCGCGAGGCGAGTTGTCGTAGTGGTAGTCGAGTCCCGCCTCTCCGATGGCGACGACGCGAGGCTCATCAAGAAGGTCGGTGATCGAGGCAACACCGTGACTCGCTTCATGGGGATGAAGACCGACCGTCGCAAACACATCATCGTGATGACGGGCGGCATCGATCGCAGCGAGACTGCTGTCTCGGTCACAACCCACGACGACGAATGCCTCAACTCCAGCCTCACGTGCCACGTCGAGAGCGGCGTGTGGTCCTCCAGGGGTGCGCTCGTCGTAGATGTGGCAGTGAGAGTCGATCCAGCGAGGTTGTGAGCGCTCGGTCATCTCAACTCGCAATGCGTGGAAAGAGCGGTGTGCCCTTTTCGACAGGGGCGCCGCCGGCGTAACCGCCCCACTCGACATCGGATGGGATGCGCTGATCGGTCACCGAGCCGCTAAGTCCAAGGCGTTGCCAGATGAGTTCGCTGGTCTGAGGAACAGCCGGGCTCGCAAGGATGGTGATAATTCGCAGTGCTTCGAGGGCGTCACCCATTACGGCATCGACTTCTGAGCCTGGCTCTGATTTCCATGGCTCGTTTGTTTCGAGATAGGCATTCGTTGCCTTGATGAGACCCCAGGTGGCATCGAGAGCTCGTGAAGGAGCGACAGCATCCCATCCGGATGTGGCACCTGCGACAGCACTCGCGGCGGCTTCTGCAAGGGGGGAGTCTGACCGAGGGGCAGGACCGACGCCGCCACATTTCTTTCCGACAACGGTTGCGACGCGAGCTGCAAGGTTGCCGAGATTGTTTGCAAGGTCTGCGTTGTAGCGACCCACAAGGCCTTCGAATGAGAAGTCGCCATCTGATCCGTATGAGGTCTCCGCAAGCACGTAATAGCGGAAGCCGTCGACCCCAACGACGTCGATGAGGTCGAGAGGGTCCACTACATTTCCTGTACTTTTCGCCATCTTTTCGCCATCGACAAGAAGCCATCCGCCGACAGCCCAACCCTTCGGAAGATCAACTCCTGCACTCATCAACATTGCAGGCCAGTAGACGCAGTGGTGGCGGATGATGTCTTTGCCAATGAGGTGGTAATCGACTGGCCAGCGGTTGGTGTAATCGACCGAAGGGTCCCCGAACCCTGTTGCCGACAGGTAATTGGTGAGGGCATCAAACCAGACGTACGCAACGTGACGCTCATCCCAGGGAAGTGGGATACCCCAGTCGAGACTCGTTCGACTCACCGAGAAATCACGCAAGCCGCCGCGGATAAGACCGAGCGCCTCATTACCGCGAAATTCAGGCTTGATCACTCCGGGATGCTCGTCGTACCACTTCAACAATCGGTCTTGATAGCGACTGAGCCGGAAGAAATAATTCTCTTCTTCGAAATGGTCGACTGGGCGCTTATGGATTGGACAGACACCCCCATCGAGCAGCTCTTCGTCGGTGAAATATTCCTCGCACGCCACGCAGTACTTGCCTGAATAGGTATCGAGTTCGATATCGCCAGCGTCATAGCAACGCTGGAGGAGTTCTTTCACTGCTGCGTAATGGCGTGGCTCGGTGGTTCGGATGAAATCGTCGTTCGTGATATTGAGGCGTGTCCATGCATCAGCGAACTTTGGAGCGATGGTGTCGCAAAATGCTTGAGGGGTCTGCCCTGCAGCGTCCGCGGCTTGACGGATTTTGAGGCCGTGTTCATCGGTACCGGTGAGGTACATCACATCGTCGCCGAGCAGGCGATGCCAACGGCTGAGCGCGTCACCAACAATGGTTGTGTACGCATGACCAAGGTGCGGTTCTGCGTTGACGTAATAAATCGGGGTAGTGACGTAAAAGCCGCTCACCATCTAGACGCTACCGGTGTCACCATGTTGAGGCTCGGCATGTGAGCGGTTCGGTCGTTGGCGGTAGTTTCGACACTCATGTCGCATAACTTCGCTGAAGCAACGTCGGTTCGTCAGAGCAGCGCAACGAATGAATCGGGCGGGATGCGCTACGAGGCAACAGTCTTTGAAGGGTGGGACATTCTCGGCAACACCAATGGTGGGTACCTCATGGTGATGGCCGCTCGCGCCATGGCAGATGCTGCAGGTCGACCGCCGTTGACGATCACTGCTCATTATTTGTCTCCGGGAGCGGTGGGCGCTCACTTTGTCGATGTCACTGAGGTGCGCTCTGGTCGACGTTTTGCAACGATGACCGCAGCGGTGATCAATGTTGAAACCGGTCGCGAAGTCATCAGAGTGTTGGGAACATTTGGCCATCATGACCCTGATGGCATAGAGAAGTTCGATCGAACCCCGCCGGCGATCCCGGGGTATGACGATTGCGAGATCGACGTCGATGGCGATGACCCGAATGCCCAGCCGGTGCCAGAGCTTCAGCGACGACTGTCGGTGAGGTTGTCGCCGGATTCGATCGGATTCCGTTCAGGGAAGCCTCGAGGAGTAGCGGAGATCAAGGGGTGGTTTGATTTTGCGGACGGTCAGACCATTGACCAGTACGGGTTGATCCTTGCGTCTGATTCCTTCCCGCCTGCGGTCTTCAACAGTGGAGTTCCGGTGAGTTGGGTGCCGACCGTCGAACTCACGGTTCACTTGCGCGGCCTTCCTGTGCCTGGCCCTCTCGCAGTTGCGTTTAGAACTCGCTACATCTCAGGAGGCGTTCTCGAAGAAGATGGCGAGCTATGGGATTCGTCGGGTCGACTTGTTGCGCAGTCGCGTCAACTCGCTCTCACGCCGCGTCAGGCCTAACTGGCTCGACGCGCACCTGCCGTCATGCCGATTGCGAACGCCCCCGCTGCGAGGCCGACAGCTGAGGCGATCATGAGGCCTCTGCGAGCAACCGTCCGGGTTTGTTGACGGAAATGTACGACGGGCCAGCCGTGTTGTCGGGCATGGCGTTCAAGGCGGCTATCAGGATTGACGACCACTGGGTGACCGACGGCTGACAGCATGGGCAGGTCACTTGACGAGTCGCTATAGGCATAGCACTGGCTTAAATCGAGATTGTCCCAACGGGCAAGATCGGTGATCGCTTCAACTTTGCCTTGCCCGTAGCAGAAAGGTCCGTCGAGTTCACCGGTGTAGACGCCATCAATGACGCGACCTCGTGTGCCGATACCTCCGGTCATTCCGAGTGAAAGCGCCAGGGGTTCAACGATTTCTGTCGGAGCGGCCGACACGATGAAGGTGCCCCTTCCGGCCTGGCGGTGGAGGTCAAGGAGTCGGCGCGCCTCAGGACGAATTTTTCCGAGCAGTGTGGGGATAACTCGTTCATTTAACGATTGAAGATCATCTTGACGTTGCCCCCTAATGAAACCGAGGATGCGATCTCGTGCCTCATCTGCCACGTCGCTGCCATGGTCACCGCGAAGTTTGAACAACGCTGCGGTCACTGCATCGCGAACAAGCTCGGTGGTGGGCATGAGGTGGGCGGCACGCCCCGCAAGAGCGAGCGTGAACGCCGATGAGCCGCTGATGAGGGTTCGGTCAAGGTCGAAGAAGGCAGCACTGGGGCCAGGTGTTGCGAAGTGGAGATATTCACTCATGGTGTGTTCATCTCTTGAGGCGAAGGTGACTGTATGACGAGATCGTAGGCCTGCCGTCGCGGAATCCCGAGGCGTCGCGCCACAACTGCGGCCGCGTCACGACGACTTAGACCTCGGGACAAGGCCTCTTCGAGAGCTTTGCGGATCGATTCTTCGGTGATCGCTTGCTGTTCGCTTGGGCGCCCTGCGATGACGATGACATATTCACCGCGTGGTTCCTCGAGGCGAAGCTCAGCGAGGGTTGACCGGATGGTCTCTTCATGCAGTTTCGTGAGTTCACGACTAATGCTGATCTGTCTGTCGCCGCCACAGATTTCGGTGAGGTCAGCAAGCGTTCGAGCGATGCGGTGTGGGGCCTCGTAGAGCACGATCGTTCGGTGTTCGGCTGCGATATCGGTGAGGCGATCGGTTCGTTCTTGGCCGCGCCGTGGCAAAAAGCCCTCCATGACGAAACGTTCGGTGGGGAGACCGCTTGTAATAAGTGCACTGATGGCGGCGCAGGCTCCGGGAATGGCGCTGACGTTGGCGCCGGCATTGATCGCGGCGTGCACGAGGCGTTCGCCTGGGTCTGAGATACCGGGCGTTCCGGCGTCAGAGACGACAGCGACGTCATGCCCAGCGGACAATTCGTCGACGACTCGTTTGGCGAGCCGGTGTTCGGTGTGTTCGTTGCATACCGCTAGAGCCCGAGCAGTAACACCGAGGTGTTGCAGCAGCCGACCGGTTCGTCGAGTGTCTTCGCAACACACGAGTGCAGATTGTTCGAGTGTTTCTCGGGCGCGAGGAGTGATGTCTCCTAGATTGCCGATCGGTGTGGCGACGAGCCATAGAGTGCCGGTCATTGGCCCTCCGATGTGTTGGGTTGCTCGCCTCGAAATTCGAGTTCATCGCCGACGTGAAGCCCCCAGCGAGAGAAGGCCCCTGATTCAGCCTCAACGACGTACGCAGCACCGATGACGGGTATGCCGAGCCGATTTCGTCGCATCCGCTGTGTCTTGATGACGGTCCCATTTCGGTCGACAAATGCGACGTCGATTGCGAATTTCATCCCAATGGTGTGCACCCAGTTACATGGCTCGATGACGAGAGCTCCTGAAAACGAGGTGCGGCCAAGTAGGCCCTTGCGACGTGATGATGGGTCGCTAGCACGTTCTGCTGAGGCGAGCACACGAGCGCCACTGACGATCCATCCCACGACACCAGTGTGGCAGGAGGTGATAGAGAAATCGACGGATCAGACGTTGAAACGGAATTCCATGACATCGCCGTCGCTGGCGATGTAGTCCTTTCCCTCTAAGCGCAGTTTGCCTACGTCTCTTGCCGCATTCCATGAGCCGAGTTCAAGGAGTTGTTCCCATTCGATGACCTCAGCTCGAATGAAGCCCCGTTGGAAATCGGTGTGGATGCGTCCGGCGCACACCGGTGCAGTTGAACCTTTGCGGAACGTCCATGCGCGTGACTCTTTGTCTCCGGTGGTGAAAAAGGTGCGTAATCCGAGAAGGTGATAGGCCGAACGCACCATCCGGAACAGCGCCCCCTCGCCAAGCCCCAGGCCGTCGAGCATTTCTGCACGTTCCACTGGGTCTGAAATTGCTGCAGCTTCGGCTTCGAGTTGAACACACATACCGATGACTTCAACATTGTCGCCGGCGTCGTTGAATGCTTCGGCGACCTTGTGCTCCTCGGCAGAAATGTTGTCGAGTTCGTCTTCGCCAACGTTGACCACAGCGAGCACCCTGCGATTCGTGAGAAGGAAATACGGCTCGAGGGTTTCGCGGATTCCGTCGGACAGTCCGGCTCGGTACAGAGGCCTTCCATCTGACAGTGCCTCGTTTGCTGCGCGCAGTGCGTCGAGTTCATCACCGAGCCCCTTGTCAAGCTTTGATCGTCGCTCAACATCGGCAAGGCGCTTTTCGACTGTCTCAAGATCGGCGAGGGCGAGTTCTAGTTCGACCACTCGGAGGTGTTCGAGAGGATCTGATGGTCCGGGAACATCGTCATCGGCGAATGCTCGGAGAACAAACACGATGGCATCAACTTCCCGAATGTTCGCAAGAAACTTGTTGCCGAGCCCCTCACCTTTGCTCGCTCCTTCGACGAGGCCACCGATGTCGACTACTTCGACGGATGCGTGGATCGTATTTTTTGATGATGACATCGCAGCAAGGCGGTCGAGACGTTCGTCGGGAACTTTCGCAACCCCAATATTGGGATCTTTTGTTGCGAAGGCATATGGCGCAGCGAGCGCACCGCCGCCGGTGAGCGCGTTGTAGAGCGAACTTTTGCCTGCATTAGGCAGACCGACGAGACCGAAACGTTCCATGAGTGACAGACGCTATCGCTCGAACATTTAACCGCTGAAAACTGCAACGCCCGGGACAAGCGGGGGGAGGCTCGTCCCGGGCGTCGATTCGGTGTCTGTGGGGGGATTTGACACCGGGCGAGGTGGGGGGAACCCCGCCAGATCTTTGTAGCTCTCTTACTCGCTGGGTGAGTCGTTCTCCTCGGCAAGTTGCGCACGAATATCGTCCATATCGAGATTGCGGACCTGGCCAAGCAGGTCTTCAAGGGCTCCTTTCGGGAGCGCCCCGGGCTGAGCGAAGAGTTGTATGCCGTCCCTGAAGATCATGACGGTCGGTATCGACATGATGCCGAGTGAGCCCGCAAGTTGCTGTTCGGCCTCGGTATCTACTTTCGCAAATGTGACATCGGGGTTTGCGTCAGAGACCTCTTCAAAGATTGGTCCAAACATCTTGCAAGGACCGCACCATTCAGCCCAAAAGTCGACAATGGTGATGCCCTCGGCGGTGACCGTTGACTCAAATGAGTCGAGGGTGAGGTTAGTTGTCGACATAAGCACTCCGTTCGGCTGTTGTGTAAAGCCATCTATAACAACACCTGCTGTGCAGATTTCATTCCAACATCTCTCATCTCGTTCCAACATCTATGGAATTTGCGTTGAACTACCTCACGGCGTTTCGACAAGATCTGATGGTCTTGGGGGCGGTTTGCGCTGAGGAAGGGTGGGAGATCTCGTGATCAGCCGTAGAGTTTTGTACCTATGTCAAAGAAGACGAAGAAGCGCAAAGCTCGCCTGCGTCGATCAAAAGCGAACCATGGGAAGCGACCCAACATGGGTCGTGGCTGACGCGCTCCGGTGAAGCCTGTTCAACTCTTTATCGGCGGTGCCCCTTCTCCGTGGGGTCTTGCCGGACTATCACCTCAAGGTTCACCCGTCGGATCTCTGGCCTCCACGTCGAACGCCACATTGGTCTGGCCGTCGGAAGAGTTGCCGTCGGGAGCGTTGGAAATTGCGTTTGACGGCGTTCAGTCGGGAGCTGATCTTGACGGCATCGAATGCGCCGAATTCATTCCGATCCCAGACGGTCTTGAGTCTTCCGATTCTCTGATTGATCATGTCGTGTTGATGACCGACAATCTTGACCGCACGTGCGAAGCGGTGACAGAAGTGACCGGGTTCCCCCTAAAGCGAGTGCGAGAGGTCGGAGAAATCCGTCAAGGATTCCATCGAGTCGGCGAGGGTGGTGTCATCCTTGAAGTCGTTGAACGAGCTGATGTTTCGCGCACGTCGCTATGGGGGCTGGTTATTGCCACACCGTCATTTGACGACCTTGTGCAAGCGGCGGGTGATCTTGTGAGTGAACCCAAAGATGCCGTGCAGCCGGGTCGCAGAATTTCGACGGTGAAGGCCAAGGCCGGGCTTGGTATACCCGTTGCCTTGATGACCCCGTGACGTTTTGTGCTCGCCACTGATATGACGGAACCGCAACGATCAAGGCGATTACGTTTCAATACGATGCGAACACCGTTGTTATTGCTCGCGGCTGGTGTGGTTGCAGTCAGTGGCTGTTCAGGGTCGCCGGATGCCGTGGGTGTTCCAACCACGATGGTTGAGAGCGAAGCGACCTCAACCACGACATCGGCCCCGACGACACCGTCGACCGCCGTCTCGACTACGACGACAACAGTGCCTGTCGTTGCCGGTGACTGCACTGTGTCATCGGTGCTTGAAATCGGCGTGAACTCAGAAGAAGTGCGCTGTCTTGAGCGTCATCTCATCGATCGCGGGTGGCTCGCGCAAACTGCTGACGCGGAGTTCGACGAACAGACTCGCATTGCGGTGAGGACGTTCCAAGCCAACCATGACCCCAAGCTCGGGATAGTCATTGACGGAATTGCTGGTCAACAGACCCTCGAGCTGCTGCAACTATGGCTCGAACCACCACCCCCAGATCCTGATGAATCGACCTGTGAGGGTCTCGGCGATGGCGCAGTGATCGACCGCGAGTATCAACGGGCGTGGCTGTGCGCAGGCGACGCGATTTCTTATACGTTCCCGGTGACGACGGCGTGGGATCAGCCTGATCCGGGTGACTACGAGGTCGTTGAACGCAGCCGCGAGGCGTCGTCAATCTTGACCGGCTCATATTCAGAGATGTCACATTTCGTGGTCTTTACCTACGGCAAATTCCAAGGTGCTCGGGTGGGATTCCACTCGGTTCCGATCTACCCGAGTGGGGAGTACGTGCAACCGCTCGACTCGGTCGGGACCTCCGAACTTCGTGGAGATACCAGTGGCTGTATTCGGGCGCTGCCTGACGACGCAGTGTTGATCTGGGACCATCTCGATTTTGGTGCAACTGTGAGAGTGATCTCATAACCACAGGCCTGAGGCGACCCTCTCGGCATGTAATTCGCGTGCGATCAATCTCGTTCAGCTGATTGCTCTTCAAGCCATGTGGTGCCGTCGACACAATCGCTGGCGAGAGGACACCATCGGCAAGATGATTGCGGTCGTCGAACGGCGGCGCGACCCTCCAAGAGTTCGACGGCCCGGCCGATACCGTCGAGGGTTCGACGCATCGCTGAGCCGAGGGTCTCAATGGTGACCTCTTCGGGGACGGCACGGCCGGCATCGAGATAGAAACCTGCGATGAGTCGAGGAGGTATGCCAGTTCGCAAGGTCTCGAGCAAGGCATAAAAGCGGAGTTCGTCCATGTGGTTCGGCCACGCCCCTCCGGTTTTGAGATCGATGATGACTTTTCGACTTTCACCGTGTTCAGCACGCCCGAGCGTGAGATCACTTTTTCCGCCGAGAACAATCGGACCAGTTTCTGGCCAGCGGATCGATGACTCGGCAACCGGAATAAAACTTTGTTGCAGGGGAGGGAAACTCTCGGTGAACTTCACGACCCGGTCGGTGGCCGCGTTTCGAAGATCGGCGCGGTCGCCTTCGGTCATTGCACTCAAAAAATCGCCAAGACTGTTTGGCTTTTCGCCAAGCCGAGCAATCGACTCATCGACGAGAGTTGCCGGATAAGGGGCTCCCCGCCAGCCCGTGAGCAGTTCAATTGCACGGTGGGCAACGGTGCCGATCGCGGTGGGAACACTCCACCTGAACTCTTCTTTTTCTTGGAAGTGCTCCTCGCAGCCGAGCACCGAGGTGAGCATGCCTTTGCTGATGAACAGTGTGGTCTCGAGTGCGGTGACTCGGGCGGTGAGGTGATCGAATGCATCGCTGAAGTCGGAGATAAATGAAGAAATCTGATCGCGATCGAATACCACTGGTTCGGAGGGGCGGCGAAGAAGACCGAGCGTGCGCTCCTGAGTTGGGTTGAGACGACTCGACGTCTGCTCGTTGTCCACGAGAACGACGTTAGCGAGTGGCTGTGACACCCTTCAGGCAGAGTAGTTCTGATGTCGTCAGCCCATTCTTCCGATCGCTCCACTGCCCTTGACTTTGCAAGTGCAGTTCGCGTGATCGGAGCAACATTGCAGCGAATGGGGTTCTCAGCACCGGTATTTCGATCACCACCGAGAATTGTGGGCGTCGATCGCTCAATCCGTCGGCGTACCGGCGAGGGTGCTGGCGCCTCTGCAGTTGTTGCGGTGAGGGTGAAAGATCGTCCTTGGCCGGCTGTGGTCGCCGACCTTGTAGAGGGGGCTGTCGCGGTCCACTCGCTCATGTCACCTGAAGCCGATCGTGTTCGCGCCGCATTGTGGGCAGAACTTGAGCCGTTGTGCGCTGTAAGCACCACCACAGACCGACGCGTTGCGTAGGTCGCGATGTGGCCGCACCGGTCTATCGTGGAGGTGTTGCCCGGGTGGTGGAATTGGCAGACACGGGGGGCTTAAACCCCCCTGGCTCGAAAGAGCCGTGCGGGTTCAAGTCCCGCCCCGGGCACCGTCGCCCTGACCCCTTGGAGGTTGGGCCTTGCACCATGATGATCAGCCGTCAGACGTGACGCTCACCTGCTGAGGCGGGTGGTCAGGTAGCGGTCGAAGTCAAAGACGTTGCGTTCGAGGTACGACAGCGGTGCCCGATCGAACTGTGGTCGGTCGACACTTCGGCGGATCCCGGCGACCACAGGGTGATCCTCGCGGTTGACCTGGTCGATGAGAGCGTTGATGTCGGCGATAAGCGCATCAGGGTCGTCGGCTGCGGCAAGCGTTGTCGGAGCTACAGCGACCTGCCAGGCGATACGAACCTGATCGGTACCCATCGGTGTAATCATGAGAAACCACAGCCAATCCGGCTGAAGTTGGATCACGAAACCCGGAAAAATCGCTGCGAGCACGATCGTGCGGCGCCACTCACCGTCAAGGCGGTCGTCGCCGTCGGCGGTGAGGTCGGGGCCATCGGCCTCCACCACTCGATGGTGGGCCCAGTTGAGCGTTCCGGGGTACATCTCGGTATTCGCCGTGTTGTCGCCATTGGCACCAAAGCTCTCCTTGTGCACCTTGAACACGTGATAAGCGTCCATGAAGTTCTCGACGAGGAGTTTCCAGTTGGTGGGCCACACGTCGACCTCATCGCGCACGGGCACATAGCTCTCCATGGCGAACCTCCCGACAATGTCGTTAAGGCCAGCGAGGCGGGGCCCGAGCGAGTCGGCATCTGGGTCAAGGTTGACGAATACGAAACCGTTCCACACCTCAAGCCGAATCTCAGGCAAACGGTGGCGGTCGGGGTTAAAGGGAGCACCGTCAGCCTCGGTGCTCTCCGCCATGTAGGGGCCGCCAATCAGCGAACCGTCGTGACGATACGCCCAGGCGTGATACGGGCAGGTGATATGAGTCTCGTTGCCGCAGCCTGTGAGCAGCTGCGCGCCGCGGTGGACGCAGACATTGTCGAAGGCCCTGATTGAGTCCTCGCCGCAAATGACCACAATCGACCGCACGCCGCCGCCGACGACCGGCAGATCTGCACACACATAGTCGCCCACCTCACTCAGGTCGGCCGTCCGAGCGACACACTGCCAATCGCCAGCGAACACCGTTGCGAGTTCGGCATCGAGAACCGCCTCTGACGAGTACGCCTCAAGGGGCAACATTCGCGCCTGCTCGAACGAAAGCGCAGAGTGCGCCTGGAGCTCATCAAATACCGACATGAAGATCCTCTCCAATTCGACCGGGCAGAGTCGACGCCACAATTCGCCATGTTGATTCATTGCGAACCGGTTCACAGATTGCGAACTCGACATCGAATGGAGATGTGGTCTCACTGCGATCATCGTTCACCACCACTGCGAGATCGCCGGCTACATACACCCGGTGACCGACATCAGTTCGATG
Organism: uncultured Acidimicrobiaceae bacterium; assembly: GCA_937897105.1. GTDB lineage: Bacteria > Actinomycetota > Acidimicrobiia > Acidimicrobiales > Ilumatobacteraceae > Casp-actino5. The sequence continues at coordinate 24,517 of CALCBR010000006.1, forward strand.
TTCGATGAGGCGCTCTGTCGACCCGGGTAAGCGGTGCCACTCCTCAACGTAGGCACCACTTGGCGCCCGTTCAATCATGACCGAACCATCCTCGTTCCACTCCAGGAGGCCCGGCTCAGGAAACGCCGATATCGGATGGATAGCGATGTCGTCAGGCCCACGGGTGTGCCACTCTGCGGTCGCTCGACGAATGCCGTCACAACCCGTCTCGATCGAAGTGCAGGTGGTGTAGCCGGTGCTGGCCTCGCACGTGAACGGGTCGTCGCTGTCGACCGGAAGCCGAACATCCACCATCGTTGAATCAAGTTGCAGCCACAGAACGAGCGAGTCAGTGTCGCTGGTGCCGTCGTCGTTCACGATTGACACACGTTTCCAGGCGCCACGGAGCAGATCGGGGACAGCATTTGGCACAACGGAAGCGTACGACGTCGATCAGACTTCGTAAACGGGGTGAAGGCGTCTCTCTTCACGTCACGTGACCGTTGCTGCGACATGAGGCTCTTGTGTTGAGCGAAGCAGGCGCCGCGACCCGGTTAGGAAGTGCGATCGGCTCGTAGGGCGTTTCGCCGCACCTTTCCTGCGTCATCTCGAAGAGGCTCATCGACATATTCGACCGACCGCGGCAACTTGTATTTTGCGAGACGTTCTGCCGCGAATGTGAGCAAATCTTCAGTACTCAACACGTTCGGGTCGGCCTCAACGATCGCGTGGACAGAACTCCCTCTGTCATCATCGGGTAAGCCAATGACAACCACTGATTTCACGTCGGGGTGCTCCTGCAGTGCCGACTCGACTTCTGCCGGATACACGTTTGACCCTCCGGTCAGAATCATATCGGCGAGACGGTCGCCGAGATAGAGGTAGCCGTCCTCATCGAACCATCCAAGATCACCAAGTGACTCCCAACCGCCATCGAGTTGCTTTGCTTCAGCACCGAGATACACGTACGTCGGGGTGTCTCGATTGGTTGGCCGCATCCACACCTCGCCTTGTTCACCTGCGGGCAATTCGTTGCCATCGGGGTCGCACACCTTGATTTCGCCTTGGTCGACGCGACCAACCGAGCCGCGATGCTCGAGCCATTCGGTGCCAGTGATGATCGTCACCGCCTGCGCTTCGGTGCCGGCGTACAACTCGACGATGCGTTCAGGGCCAAGCCAGTCAATCCAAGCCTGCTTCAGCCACTGAGGGCACGGCTCCGCAAGGTGCCAGACCACTCTCAGACTTGAAAGGTCGTAGTTGAAGCGAACCTCGTCATCGAGACGAAGGACGCGCTTCATCATCGTTGGCACCATGTAGACGACATCTGCACGGTGATCTTCAATAGCGGCGAGCGTGGCTTCGGCATCAAAACGTTCGAGTAGCACGACCGTTGAACCACAGAGCAGCGCCTGACACGCCCACACCGCAGGACCATTGTGATAGAGCGGTCCAGGCATGACGAGACAGCCGTCATGGCTCATCAACATTGCCGGATCTGCGTCGGTATCAACAATCGCAGGATCACCCGAAACGATGAGTTTCGGTCGCCCGGTTGAACCGCCCGATGTTGGCGCTTTCCACGCAGGAGAAGTGGCGTCGGGAAGCGGCTCATCTGAGTACTCCGCAGATGGTTCATACCCCTTCCCCAAGCACTGCACGCCCTCCGGAAGTAACGCGGCCATGTCGCTGCCAGGCTCAACGCCAACGACAACTTTCGGTGAGGCAAGTTCAACAATGGCGGCGAGTTCTCGTGGCGGCAGTTTTGCCGACACCGGTTGAGGCGTCGCGCCCAACTTCCACACGGCGACGTAGGTCACGAACCAATCGATTGAGTTTGGAAGCGCCACCGTGACGAAGTCGCCGTGACCGACTCCACGGTCGGCAAGGTCCCTCGCAAGACGATTGCCGGCGCGTTCGAGTTCAGACCGAGATATTGACTTTCCGTTGCAGACGACCGCAGGCCGATCTGGCGATATGTCAGCGAGATCGGATAAACGTTGCGGAAATGAGATGAGCGGCACAGTGTCGTTGTAGCAGGCGAAAGGTTTGTCGTGCGAGTAGGAGAGCCGCCGACCGCACAATGTTGCGCTCTCTTCAACTTCGGCTCTGACATCAGGCACGGCAACAATGTCGAACATGACACCACCCCTTGCCGATCACGCCGTGGCTCAGTTGTTCATCGACGCTCACACCGCACGCACATTTCTCGACGAACCGGTGACCGACGCGCAGATCGAAAGCCTGTACGAGATGATGAAATGGGCCCCGACGACAATGAACATCCAGCCGCTCCGGCTCATCATTGCTCGCAGTGATGCCGCACGTGCCCAAGTTCTCGAACATCTCGGTGGATCAAACCGCGAACAGGCTGAGGCAGCGCCGCTCATCACCGTGGTCTGCGCGGACACAAACTTTCATGACACCCTCTCCGAAGTCGTTCCTCACATCGCGAATGCTCGAGAGTTCTTCCTCGATGACGAACGGCGTGAAGCAACTGCTCGACACCAAACGTGGCTGCAATCTGGATACCTCGTGATGGCGATCCGTGCTCTCGGATTGGGTTGTGGGCCAATGTTGGGCTACGACGCTGCCGGTCTCGATGCGGCAATGCTGGCAGGGAGTTCACTGGTCTCCACCATGGTGATGACCGTCGGGGTACCCGACCCGGCGGGTTACGGAGAGCGCCGCCCTCGTCTCGATCTCGACCGAGTCATGTTAGAGCGGTAATCTTCGAGCGATCGGTTGACAGACGTCGGGGGGCGTCGCCGAGACCAGGGGGTTGCAACATGGGGAACTGGAATTTCGCCGATATCTGGGAGCGCGTTGCGGATCACATTCCGAATGAGGACTGTTTTATTCACGGTGACCGCCGACTCACGTGGGGTGATGTCGATCGACGAGCAGATGGAATTGCGCAGTACCTCATCGACGCAGGTCTTGAGCGCCAGCAGGCGGTAGCTCAGTATCTCTACAACAGCCCTGAATATATGGAGTCAATGTTTGCGGCCTTCAAGGCCGCCTACGTGCCAGTAAATACGAACTATCGCTACACCGCCGATGAACTGAAATATCTCTGGGATAACGCTGATGCGGGAGCGGTTGTGTTTCACGGAACGTTCAGCGATCTCATCGACACCATCCGTGGCTCGTTACCGAAGATCAAAGTGTGGCTGTGGGTTGACGATGGCAGCGGCCCGTGTCCAGATTGGGCGGTCGAATACGAAACGGTCGCCAACTCTGGGGCCTCGCGCGTTGTTCCGGCCTGGGGAAGAAGCGGTGACGACCTCATCATGCTGTATACGGGAGGCACCACCGGTATGCCGAAGGGTGTGATGTGGCGACAAGATGACCTCGCCGTTGTGCTTGCAGGTGCTCTTGCAAACCCGATCCCCGACGATGGCGAGGTCACAGACCTTGAGATTCCTGGGCCTGGGCCTAAGTTTTGTCCGGCCTGCCCGCAGATGCACGGCACCGGAAACTTCCCAGGTCTTTCCGTCATGAACTTAGGTGGTTCGATTGTTACCCTCGAAAGTCGAAGTTTCGATGCTTCCGAACTCCTCGATGCGATCGAACGCGAAGGTATCAATTTGATCTCTATGGTTGGTGATGCGTTCGGCAAGCCCATTCTTAAGGCCCTTGACGCAAATCCGGGTAAATGGAACCTGTCAAGTCTTCTTGGAATTACATCTTCAGGTGTGATGTGGTCGGAGGAAGTGAAACAGCAGTTGCTGGAATATCAGCCCAACATGGTGCTCATCGATGCGTTCTCATCGTCGGAAGCACTGGGCATGGGAATGTCAACCTCCGGTGGTGGCTCAACTGCCAAAACCGCACGTTTCCAGCTCGGCGAGCATTGTGTGGTGATTGACGAGGACAACAACATCTTGACGCCGGGCGGACGCCCAGAGGGTCGGCTTGCGGTCGGCGGTCGTCAACCGCTCGGCTACTACAAAGATGAAGCAAAAACTGCGAGCACGTTCCTAGTTATCGATGGCAAGCGGTACTCGTGCCCGGGTGACTTCGCCATTGTTGAAGATGACG
>CALCBR010000007.1:0-1988 GCA_937897105.1 uncultured Acidimicrobiaceae bacterium
CATCCGGTTCGGTGACGCTGACGGCTCTTGGAACCTACGACGGCGGTGGTCTCGCACGTGCCGAAGTCGTGGCATTTGATGCGAGCTCAGCGCGAATGGCAGTGTCGAACGACGATCTCAATCGAGTCGATATCGTCGATATCTCCGTTCCTGCATCTCCAACTCTCGTGACCTCTGTCGACATGTCTGAGCACGGCGACGGAGTGAACGGGGTTGCGGCTCACAACGGTGTTTTTGTTGCCGGGGTTGAACGAGACCCTTCCTATGACGAATTGACGGGCGTGGCGACCGCGGACCCCGGAGTCGCTGTCTTCTTTGACGCTGATGGTGAAATCAGCGATGTCATCGGTGTCGGGGTGTTGCCTGATTCGGTCGGCTTCAGCCCCGATGGGAGAAAGGTTGTTGTCGCTGGAGAAGGCGAACCCTTGTGCGCAACTGATGATCTAGGAGGGGGAGAAGAAGAAGACATTGCCCTCGCTACTGACCCGGCTGGAACAATTGCAGTGATTTCGCTGAACGAGGAAGGTGTTCCTCACGGAGTCGCAGATGTTCTCGGATTTGATGCGTTCGAAACCGAGGCATTGAGGGCGTCGGGTGTTCGCATCTTCTGGCCAGGCTCGGATGCTTCAAACGATCTTGAGCCCGAGTACGTAACCGTGAGCGCAGACTCATCAACGGCGTATGTCACACTGCAGGAAGCAAATGCTATTGCAGTGGTAAATCTGGACACTCCCGAGATCACGGATGTTTGGGCGCTCGGTACAAAGGACTTCTCCAACCTTTTGATGGATGCATCAAATCGCGATGACGAAATCAACCTTGAAAACTGGGACGTCAGAGGCATCTACATGCCTGACGCAGTCGACAACTACACGGTTAATGGAGCGACGTATCTCGTGACTGCTAATGAGGGCGATTCGAGAGATTACGACTGTTACAGCGAAGAGGAGCGCATGGCGGATCTTGACTACACAGGCTCAACCCTCTCGGCTGAGATCCTGGCTGCGACAGCCGACGACGCCCTGCTCGGCCGTCTGAATTCGACAACTGCAATGCCGACGAGCGATCCGATCGATCAGCTGTACATGTGGGGCGCACGGTCGTTCACTATTTGGACGACCGACGGTGAGGTCGCTTACGACCCGGGTTCAGAGTTCGAGGAGTACGTCGCTGAGCACTATCCCAACTATTTCAATGCCAACGCAGACGACGAACTCCCAACTGCTGAAGAGATGATTGCCTCAATGGCAGACGAGGTCGACGCCCGTTCAGACGACAAAGGCGGTGAGCCTGAAGGTCTTGCGGTGGGTCGCATTGGTAGCCGCCATTACGCCTTCGTGGCATTGGAGCGCCAAGGTGGGATCATGGTGTACGACATCACCGACCCAACCAATGGGCAATTTGAGGCCTATGTCAACTTGGCGCTCGATGAGCATGCGGCCGGCGGTGACCATTCAGCCCCGGGCACGAAAGATGTGTCACCGGAAGGGGTCAAGTTCGTGAGCGCAAGTGACAGTCCGATCTCGAAGCCTCTTGTGCTTGTTTCTAATGAGCTGTCAGGGACGACAACTATCTACGAGGTGACAGGAAGCGAGATTGATGCCGCACTGACTGCAGCTTCGGTGACCCTGCCTGCAACGGGCACCAGCCCACAACTCGTTGTCATCGCTTGTGGGGTGCTCGCCATAGGGCTCGCCGGGTTGATTGCACGCCGTAGAACTGCATAACTGAGAGATTCTCCTCCCAAGGGTGACGTTGCCCACCTCTGTTGAGGTGGGCAACGTTGTGGAAGTGCACCTGCGCACCAGCAGTGGTTGTACAATTTGTTAAGCGGCATTCAAAGGGGGGATTAATGGGTGCACCACAACAACTAGAACTCGCGGACCGACTTGCCAATCTCGGCACGGAGACTGCGTTCGCGGTCTCAAAAGCGGCAGCCGAATGGGCCGCTACCGGAAACGAAGTGTTCCCGTTTCATCTCGGAGATA
>CALCBR010000008.1:0-3153 GCA_937897105.1 uncultured Acidimicrobiaceae bacterium
ATTTCACACGAGTCGTTGGGACTACGACTACTGCGGGGGCGGGCCTGCTGATGTGCCAATGGACAAACTTGGCGACAAGCGCGTTGCGATCATTGGTACTGGTGCAACCGCAGTGCAATGCATTCCGAAGTTAGGGCGTGATGCAGGCGAGCTTTTTGTCTTCCAGCGCACACCCTCGTCAATTGATATTCGAAATAACCACCCGATCGACCCAGAGTGGTTTGCCTCACTTGAGCCTGGGTGGCAGCGCGAATGGTTGCGAAATTTCACTCTGTTGCAAACAGGTGGATATGCCGACGTCGATCTCGTCATGGATGGCTGGACCGACATTGCGCAACGGGTTCGCGATCGAGTTGCTGCTCGGGTGATGGCCGGAGCCGAACTCAGCCCCGAAACAACCCTCGCTGCGTACGAAGAGTCTGACGACGAAAAAATGGAAGAGATTCGAGCGCGGGTTGATGCGATCGTCACCGACCCTACGACCGCAGAAGCGCTGAAGCCGTGGTACCGGCAGCTGTGCAAGCGACCTTGCTTTCACGACGAATACCTGCAGACGTACAACCGTCCAACGGTGACGCTTGTCGATACCGACGGGCAAGGCGTTGACCGTATTGATGCCACCGGAGTGTGGGCGAACGGCCAGCACTACGAGGTCGACTGCATCGTTTTTGCATCTGGCTTCGAAGTGGGAACCGACCTTTCCCGCCGGTCAGGCTTTCAGATCATCGGAGCGAGTGGTTCCTCGCTCGAGGAGTATTGGGCACCAGGAATGCGAACGTTGCACGGCACGCATGTCGATGGATTTCCGAATCTCTTCGTGCTCGCCACTGCACAGGCGGCGAATCTCATCTCGAACGTGCCGCATAACTATGTCGAAGCAAGTGACGCCATCGCCGCAGTGGTCGCTCATGCTGAAGAGATCGGTGCCGCAACGGTTGAAGCAGGGCGCTCCGATGTCGATGCATGGTTGCAGCAGATCCAAGGTCGGCAGGGCTCGGTGATTGGGTCGCCTGACTGCACTCCGGGCTATTACAACAATGAAGGCAAACCGCTCGAGGGCGATCAGCAACTCAACGGCGGGGCCTACATTGAAGGGCCAGTTGCCTACTTCGAGTTTCTTGAGCAGTGGTGGAAGTCAGGTGAGTTTGCGGGGCTCCACTTCTCGTAAGACGAGCAGCATCATTACAGCAAAGGGGGAGAAATGACGCTTACACAGTCGACCGAAACCGATGTCTCAACATATGAACGAGATGGCTATTTGCACTTGCCGGGGTACGTCACCGACCCCTGGCTCTCTGAATTGCAGTCGGTAGCGGCCGAGTTTGTCGAAGAGAGTCGAACGGTTTCGGAGTCAAACTCGCGATTTGACGTTGAAAACGGGCACAGCGCGGAAACCCCTCGGCTTCGACGGTTGAATTCGCCGGTCGACCTTCACGAGACTTTTGCTCGTTTCGCACTCGACGGCCCAGCAGCAGAACTCGCAGTGCAGGTGCTCGGTGGCCCTGTGCGCTACCACCACTCAAAATTGAACTTCAAATGGGCTGATGGGGGAGAAGCAGTCGAGTGGCATCAAGATATTCAATTTTGGCCTCACACCGATTTCAGCCCACTTACCATCGGTGTGTACCTCGACGATGTCGATGCTGAAATGGGCCCGATGGGCGTGCTGCCGGGCAGCCATCACGGCCAGCTGTACAACCTGTATCGAGAAGACGGTTCATGGGGCGGGGCGATGAACGACAGCGATATTGCATCGCTCGACCTAGATGAGATGCGATGGCTCGACGGTCCGGCCGGTTCGGTCACCGTGCACAACTGCTGTTTGGTGCATGGCTCCGTGGCAAACTCATCAACCCGGCCCCGACCGTTGCTGTTGCAGACCTATTCGCGCGCCGACTCATACCCGATACTTGGTATCGGTGCGAATGGCGTCACCGGTAAACGATCTGGTGCAGTGATCGGAGGTGACGCTCAGCAGTCGGTAACCGTGGATGGGCGTGTGATCCCAGGTGCACCCGATTGGTCTCAGCGTGGAGCTCCTACCATCTTCGGGTCTCAGAACAACAAATAGTTTGTGCTCGTCTCGTCTGAGAGCGTTCGTACACTAGAACTATGTCTGAGCTGCTGACGTCGTTTCGTCACGAGTTACACGCGCATCCTGAACTTGCCCACGCCGAGTACGCAACCGCCGATCGAGTGGTGGCGTTCATGCAGCAGTTCAATCCGACCGAAATTGTGACCGGAATCGCCGGAACCGGTGTTGTCGTCACATTCGACAGCGGTGTGGAGGGCCCTCGAATGCTCTTTCGTTGCGAGCTCGACGCGTTACCGATTGTTGAAACAGGTGTTGGCGGGTACGCCTCTGTTGATGCTGGCGTTTCGCACAAATGTGGCCATGATGGGCACATGGCGATGATCGCAGGGCTTGGCGAGGCCCTTGCGGCGAGACCGCTCAAACGTGGGGTCGTGCACTTGCTGTTTCAGCCAGCGGAAGAAACCGGCACTGGCGCAGCTGCAGTGCTCAATGACCCCGCATTTGATCGCTTTACCCCTGATTTTGCAGTAGCGATTCACAACATGCCCGGGTTCCCGATGCACGCAATGGTGGTGAAGTCGGGTTCGATCACCGCTGCCGTGCGGAGCGTTGTTATTCGATTTACTGGCCGCGTTGCTCATGCAAGCGAGCCTGAGAAGGGTGAGAACCCGTCATTTGCGGTGGCGGATCTGTTGCGCGACGCCAACGCCCTTGTTGTAGCCGACCAGCACGACCCGGATTTTCGTTTGGTCACCCCGGTGCACGTGTCGGTCGGATCGGTTGCCTACGGCGTTGCCGCGGGTGATGGAGAGGTGCATTTCACGATCCGGTCAGCAAGTAATGAAGGCCTGTCGAATCTTCAGGCAGAGATCACTGCGATCGCAGAGCAGTTAGCGACACGTGATGGGCTCGCAGTCGAGATTGACGTCGTCGAAGACTTCTACGCCAACATCAATGACCCCGAAGTGACAGAACGGGTGCGTCGGGCAGCGGAAACGTGTGGCCATGAGATCATCACACCAGATGTCGGCATGAGGGCAGGGGAAGACTTCGGTCTCTTTACCGAGCGCTTCCCGTGTTGCTTGGTATTACTTGGCGCGGGCGAAGACCATCTTCCG
>CALCBR010000009.1:0-13637 GCA_937897105.1 uncultured Acidimicrobiaceae bacterium
GCGGGATTCTCGGTGGAGCTGCCGTATTTGGCTACTCGGAGGGCATCAAGCTCGTCGCTGGCGGATCAATCACTGGGCTATTCCTCTTCATCTTCTTTGTGAGTGCAATCGTCGGTCTCATCTCGCTGCTGCGACGACAAATGCGGCGAGGAACAACCGGCATCGGAGTATCGGTGATCGCGCTTATTGCGTATCTGACCGTCGACGAAGTTCCCGAGTCGCTCACTCAGTCTCTGCCGTACGTGATCACGCTTATCGTGCTGGCCACCGCCAGTCAACGTTTGCGACCGCCGGCGAAAGCGGGTGTGCCCTATCGACCCGGCGGGGCTCACTAATGGCAGTTGACGTCACGTCAGATGCCATTGTCTCTGCGCCAAAAGCACTGCTCCACGACCATCTCGATGGCGGCTTACGAATCGAAACCATCCTTGAATTGTCCGAGGCCATCGGCTGGACGCCTCAACTACCGACAACCGACCCCACCGATCTTCAAGCGTGGTTCACCGCTGGAGCTGCCGCAAAAGACCTCCTGAAGTATCTCGCAACATTCGAACACACGTTGGCGGTCATGCAAGACCCTTCTCATATCGAACGAGTGGCATTTGAAGCCGTCGAAGACCTCGCCAACGACGGGGTTGTCTACGCCGAAATTCGTTTCGCTCCGGAATTGCACGACATGCCATTCGAAGCTTCGGCCGAGGCGATCTGCGCCGGCTTTCGGCGAGCAGAAGCCTCAGCCCACGAGAAGGGCCTCTCGATCTCGGCAAATCTCATCGTCTGCGCGATGCGTACCGAACGTCGATCTGTCGAGGTGGTCGAATTCGTTGACCGTTACCGCTCCACAGAGAGCAAGGTTGTTGCCTTCGACCTTGCCGGTGCCGAAACCGGTTGGCCTCCGTCGCTACACGCAGAGGCTCTCGCCATCGCCCGCCAACGTCATATCAATGTGACGATTCATGCAAGTGAGCCTCCTGACCTTGAGTTGATTTCTGACGCACTCGCCCATGGCGCTCACCGCGTCGGGCACGGAGTTCGACTTGACAGAGATACCCAGCTCGACAACGGTGAACTCGTCTTGGGCCCACTCGCATCGTTTATCCGTGACCGGCAAATACACCTCGAAATGGCACCAACCTGCAACACCCAAATTGGTGCCGTGAACTCTGTGGCTGAACATCCTGTCATTCCTTTCATGCGCGCTGGCTTTAACGTCGGCGTGAATACTGACAACCGTTTGATGAGCGATGTGAGCCCATCAAGTGAACTCGTTGCACTGCATGACGCCCATCAACTGTCGTGGGCAGATATCGAGCAGCTCGTGACCAATGCCATTTCGTCTGGGTTTGCCCCACTCACCGAGCGTCAACACATCATTGACAACATTGTCGCTCCGGCATATTCGTCACTTGCCAACGGCTGATCTCGTCAAGCCCTCGTGACCGGCGTACGCTCAAGGTATGTCCGCTTTGCTCACCGATGAACAAATTGCATCGTTTGAACGCGATGGCTTCGTTGCCGTGCCCGACTTCATGGGTTCGCAGACCCGAGCGTCGATCCGTGAGCGGGCAATTGACCTCGTCGACAACTGGGAGCCATCTGGCGAAAACACCGTGTTCACCACCGAAGAGCAAGAGCGAGTCTCCAACCATGAGTTCTTGTCGTCAGGTGGTCGTATTTGGTGTTTCTTCGAAGAAGAAGCATTCGATGAACGCGGTGAACTTCGGCAGGCAAAAGAACTCAGCATCAACAAGATCGGTCACGCACAGCACGATCTCGATGACGTATTCGAGCGAGCGACCTATACCTCAGATCTTGCCCAGATAGCAGCCGATATCGGAATGGCCGACGCTCTCGCATTACAGAGCATGTACATCTTTAAGCAGCCGGGCATCGGCGGCGAAGTGAGCTGCCACCAAGACGGCACCTTCCTGTATACCGACCCGCTGACGGTCACCGGATTCTGGTTCGCGGTCGAAGATGCCACCATTGACAACGGTTGCCTCTGGGCTGCCCCCGGCGGCCACAAGCCTCCTCTGCGGAAAGTCTTCCGCCGCGTCGGATCTGACGATGAAGGCACCGTCTTTGAAGATCTCGATGAGACACCGCTTCCAGACCCGGCAAAAGACCTCGTACCGCTGGAGGTCCCCGCAGGAACAATGGTGATTCTCAATGGGAAACTCCCCCATTGGAGTGACGTCAACAGGTCACCGGTGAGCCGTCATGCATACACCCTGCATTGCATCTCTGCCTCCGCGGCATATCCGGATTGGAACTGGTTGCAACGACCGGCAGACATGCCATTGCGCCGACTCGACCGCAGTGATCGTCAATGAGTTCCCTTTCACCTGACATTGCGATTCGCGCACCGAAGGTGCTGCTCCATGACCACCTCGACGGTGGGCTCCGCACCGAAACGGTCATCGAACTCGCCGAAGAGTTTGGCTACGAGGGACTACCAACCCATGACCCCTCTGATCTCGCAACGTGGTTCAACCGTGGTGCAAAGCGGAACGACCTGGTGCTGTATCTGGAGACCTTTGCGCACACCGTTGGCGTTATGCAACACCGTGACGCACTGGAGCGCGTCGCGTACGAATGCGGCATCGACCTCGCCAGCGACGGCGTTGTCTATGCCGAGGTTCGCTACGCCCCAGAGTTGAACGTAGAGGCAGGGCTCTCACTCGATGAGGTCGTTGCTGCGACGATCGACGGTTTCCAACGAGCAGAGCAAGAGACCGGCATCGTTATCAAGGTCATTCTCTGCGCAATGAGAACCGCAGCTCACAGCCTCGATATTGCCCATCTCGCGGTGAAATGGCGTGATGCTGGGGTCGTCGGCTTCGACATTGCCGGCGCCGAGGCAGGTCACCCACCATCACGCCACCTTGACGCATTCCAGTATGTGATGCGCGAGAACTTCCACTCGACAATTCACGCCGGTGAAGCGTTTGGCCTGCCAAGCATTTGGGAAGCACTTCAATACTGCGGTGCTGCTCGCCTTGGCCATGGGGTTCGCATCGTCGATGACATTACGAAGACTGATGATGGCTGGGAGCTCGGTCGCCTCGCCGAGTTCGTTCGAGACCGCCGAATTCCCCTTGAACTTTGTCCCACGTCAAATGTCAACACGGGTGTCTGTGTTGACATCGCCTCGCACCCAATTGGCCTCTTGCGAGATCTGCGATTCAGAGTGACGGTGAACACCGACAATCGTCTCATGTCGAACACCTCAATGAGTCATGAATTTGTCCAACTTTCAGAGGCCTTTGGAACCGATCTTGCCGATATGCAGTGGCTCACGATTAACGCAATGAAGAGCGCGTTCGCCGACTTCCCTGAGCGGCTGCACATCATTAATAACATCATCAAGCCGGGCTACGCGAATCTCGTCGCTGAGCAGTCTGGAGGATCGACATGACCGTCACCGTCACCGAGGTTGACCACCCGATCGTCAATGATGCACTTGCTCGTATGCGTTCGGTTGAGACGTCGAACGCGAACTTCAGAGCTCACCTCAACCGACTTGGCATCATCTTGCTGGTAGAGGCCACAAAAGACCTGCCGACACGTTCGCAGAAGATCACTACCCCACTCACCGAAACCCAACAGCAGGTCCTGGCTGAGGTACCGCTGGTCGTTCCAATTCTTCGTGCTGGACTCGGATTTGTCACATCGGTACATCATGTGCTCGATGATGCAGATCTCGGGTTTGTTGGGGTGACGAGAAACGAAACCACCTTCGAGCCAGAGCTCTATACCGACAAACTGCCCGCTGACATCGGCGATCGCCCCGTGATCATCGTCGACCCGATGCTTGCGACTGGTGGCTCACTGAATCACGTCATCGATCTCATCGCCAATCGGCAAGTGACGGGCACGATCACTGTCGTCTGCGCAATCGCTGCCCCGGAAGGTATCGAGGCGGTGCGAGCCCACATCAACGACCGCTGGAATGTCCACATCGTGACGGGTGCTATTGATTCGCACCTCAACGAGCAGGCGTACATCGTTCCGGGGCTTGGTGATGCAGGCGATCGCCTGTTCGGCGAACCTCGCAACTAGCTACGCAACGTACGAGGCTGCGATCTCAGCGAGCACTTCTGCAAGCTGGTCGAGACCTTCAGCCGGGTCACCATCGACCGCCTCACCGTAGAGCTTGATCTTCGGCTCGGTGCCGCTGGGTCGAACCTGAAGTCTCGTGCCATCGATGAGTTCGAGGCGAAGCAGCCCCGCCTCGGGAAATTCGGTCACGGTGTGCACGGCGACCCCACCGATATCGGTCGGTGGTTCGGCCTGTAAACGTTGCACCACCTTGCTGCTGAGCGCAGGTTCCATCTTGATTGAGCGCTCACCAATGACGTATCGCCCGTACCGCTCTGCGAGAGATTCGAGGCGCCCCTCGATGGACGTTCCATCTGATGCTGCGCATGCAGCTACCTCAGCCATCACGACCGCAGCGGTGATTCCATCTTTATCGAGCGGACGTTGCGCAACGAGGTAGCCGAGAGCCTGCTCGTAGCCGAACACAAATTGTCGGTCTGGGTGCTCAAGAACGGTACGGCCGATCCATTTGAAACCGGTGAACGTCTCCTCGGCGTGCACGCCGTAATCGGCGGCCATCACCGATAACAGCGATGACGAGACGAGCGTGGTGACGACCATCCGCTCATCGCCTTCAGTGTTCGACAGAATATGGTCGGCGAGCAACCAGCCGATCTCGTCACCACTCAGCCGACGCCAACCCGAGTCGGTGGGAATTGCAACCCCTAGTCGGTCAGCGTCAGGGTCGTGAGCAAGTGCGAGATCGCAGTGGGCTCGTTGTGCAAGCGCGATCACCGCATCCATCGCTCCGAATTCTTCTGGATTTGGAAACGGCACCGTCGGGAACGAGCCGTCAGGTTCGAACTGTTCTTCGACGATCTCTGGGATGCCAAGCCCACAGCGCGCAAAGGCCTCAACCAGCGTTTCGCCACCCACCCCATGCAACGGTGTGTACGCAACTCGTATCGGCTCGGTATCTGCGGCACGACGAACGTTCCCGACTGCGCTGAGGTAGCGCTGCCGAAGTTCATCATCAAGCATCGTGACTAACGCTGAATCAGGTTCAGCAAGTTCAACCGTCAGCGGATCAATATCTGCGATGTACGTCGCAATCTCTTCGTCGATCGGGTTGACGATCTGCGCGCCTGAGTCGAGATACACCTTGTACCCGTTGTCGGCTGGAGGGTTATGGGACGCGGTCACCATCACACCTGATGCTGCACCCAGTTCGGTAATCGACCATGCAAGTACTGGAGTTGGCACGACAGAGCTAAACACCATTGAGCGAATTCCTCGAGCAGCAAGAACATATGCGGTGTCGAGAGCGAACAAGTCCGATTTTCGCCTCGCGTCGTAGCCAATGACGACCCCTCGCTGCGAAGCGTCATCGACGTGGGAAAGGAGCCAATCAGCGAGCCCTGCCGCCGCTTGACGGACAACGATCCGATTCGTGCGCAGTGGCCCTGCCCCTACTTCGGCCCGAAGACCTGCAGTGCCGAACATCAGACGACCAGAAAATCGTGTTGCGAGCACCTCTGCATCACCATCGATAAGGGCTTGCAATTCGACACGAATGTCGTCATCTGGCTCAGCAGCGAGCCAGGCCGTGGCCAACTCTGCGATTGAGGTCACGTAAGTAGCGTACGCAACTCGACGAGCGGACGCGGACCGACATGGGCGATGACTTCAGCGGCTGCGATACCACCAATTCGGGCGCATTCTGCAAGATCGTCCCCGCGGGTATACGCGAAGAGGAACCCTGCTGCAAAAAGATCGCCAGCGCCCGTGGTATCAACGATGTGAGAAACCGGATGCGCAGACGACTCGATCACCTCCGATGGGGTGATGACCAGCGATCCACGCTCACCCATCGTCACCACCGCGATCGGGCAGTCGGCTCGAACCGCGGTCACCGCCTCAGCAAATGTGTCGGCTTCGTAGAGCGATACGAGTTCCTCAGCATTTCCAAACAAGATGTCGACCTCGTCGGTGACGAGTCGTCGGAAGTCATCTCGATGTCGTTCGACACAAAATGAGTCTGACAGGGTGAGCGACACCATGCGCCCATAACGGTGAGCGTGAACGGCAGCGGCGCGGAATGCGGCTTTTGCGTCATCCCGATCGAAGAGATAGCCCTCCATGTACAGCACCTCGGCATTGGCAATGAGGTCAAAATCAACATCGTCGGGGGTGAGCAAACTCGATGCCCCGAGAAACGTATTCATCGTTCGTTCTGCATCGGGAGTCACAACGATCACGCAACGACCGGTCGGCACCTCGTTATCGCGTCCACCGGGAGCGAACCGAACCCCCACTGCCCGAAGGTCGTGGCCAAAGGTGGTGCCAAGGTCATCATCTGAGACTTTCCCGACATATGCAGCGTTCCCTCCAAGGCTCGCAACACCACACACCGTATTTGCAGCAGATCCACCGCTCATTTCAACTTTCGTGCCAATCGCTTGATAAAGCTCGAGCGCACGGTCGGTTTCCACAAGGGTCATCGAACCCTTCACCAGTTCATACTCGGTAAGAAACTCCTCATCTGCATGAGCGATGACGTCGACGAGCGCATTGCCAATTCCAACGACATGAAACGTTGCCCCTTCGGAGATCTCTTGCTGAGCCACTCGTTCGACGCTAGCGGCTCCGTCGGCCATGACGGAATACCACTCACTACCATCGGCGACGTGACGACCGCCTGGACTGACCCACATCGACTGCCGCGCTTTGCTCTTCCGCAGCGCTACGACATCACCATCACCCCTGATCTGCCGTCGGCGTCATTCACTGGTGATGTCACGATCAATGTTGACGTCACCGAGCCCGGGCACCGGACGCTTATTCTCAACGCAATCGAGCTCGACATCGTCTCTGCTCATATCGATGGTGCACCGGTGTCATTCTCGCTCGATGCCTCAACAGAACGCCTCATGCTGTTGAGTGAGACCGAGCTCGAGGTGGGTGAACATCAGGTGCTCATTTCGTTCACCGGCATGATCAATGACAAGTTGCGAGGTTTCTACCGGTCGTCGTTCACCGATGATGAGGGAAACGAACAGGTCATCGGCACGACACAGATGCAGTCGACAGATTGCAGACGAGCATTTCCCTGCTGGGATGAGCCCGATTTCAAAGCAGTGTTCGGCATCACTCTCGTCGTTCGTGACTGTGACACCGCAGTTTCAAACTCTCCCGAAGTAGAACGCGAACCCCGGGCAGACGGTCTCGTTGCAATCACATTTGCCGACACGATGATAATGAGCACGTATCTCGTCGCCTTCGTTGTTGGACCCCTTGAAGCCACCGAATGGCGTGACGTCGATGGCATCCCGCTGCGGCTCGTGCACATACCGGGTAAAGGACATCTCACCGAGTTCGGACTCGACGTCGCAGAGTTCTGCTTGAAGTGGTTTCAGGACTACTACGGCATTCCGTATCCGGGCGACAAGGTTGAACTGCTTGCACTCCCCGATTTCGCTGCAGGAGCGATGGAGAATCTGGGGTGCATCACGTTCAGAGAGAATCTCCTTCTCGTTGACCCGGTCAATGCAACACAGCCTGAACGGCAACTCGTTGCCGACGTTGTCGCACACGAACTCGCCCATATGTGGTTCGGCGACCTTGTCACCATGCGCTGGTGGAACGGCATCTGGCTCAACGAAGCCTTTGCAACGTTCATGGAAATTGCCGCATGCGACGCGTTTAAGCCTGAATGGGGTCGTTGGCTGACCTTCGGCATAGAGAGAACCGTTGCCTTTGAAACCGACTCACTGGCGTCAACCCGCCCTGTTGAGTTCGAAGTGAATTCCCCCACCGACGCAGAAGGAATGTTTGATGTCCTCACCTACCAAAAAGGTGGGGCTCTGCTTCGCATGTTGGAACAACACCTCGGCGAAGAGCAATTTCGCGATGGTGTGCGCCATTACCTTCGAGCACACGCCTATGGAAATACCGAAACCTCTGACCTTTGGGATGCGCTCGAGTCGACCTCGGGTCAGCCGGTTCGAGACACGATGGATTCGTGGATTTGGCAAGCCGGTTACCCAGTGATTTCTGTGACCCTTGATGGAGATGAGCTTGTCGTGCGACAGCGGAAGTTCTCATTTGCCGATAGCTCAGACGACACCACCTGGATGGTTCCTGTGAGCTATCGCACTGCATCGGGCACATCATCGTTGTTGCTGAGCGACGACGAACAGCGAGTGCAGATCGATACCAACGGGCCGGTCATTGTCAACGCTGGCGGACACGCCTTTGCAAGGGTCGAATACGACAACGAATTACGGTCGCGCATCACTCGCGAGGTCTTGCCAACTCTCGATGTGCTTGAGCGCTACACGTTGGTTGATGATGCGATTGCTGCAGTCACGGCGCGTCGCCTCGACGCATCAGATCTTCTTGACATGCTCACCGAGTTCCGAGACGAAGATGCCCTTTCGGTATGGCAAAGCATCACCTCAGGCCTGCGCCTCGTCTCTCGAATCATCGGTGACACCGACGAACGCTCAACATTCGAAGAAACTGTCCGTAATCTCTGCGAACCAACATTGCAGCGCCTCGGTGCCCCTACAAAAGATGAAGATGATCTTGTCGGCTCACTTCGGGGTCTCTTAATGAAGACCGTTGCCCTTCTCGGAAACGACTCCACGTCGATCGAAAAGTGTCGTCAGATCGTGAACGATTCAGCTACCTCAACAGTCGATCCTGAACTGCTCGCCGCTGCGACGACGGTCGTTGCCAGTTGCGGCGACAATACCGACTACCAACGTTTTCTCGATGGCTTCAGGACCTCCCAAACCCCTCAAGAGCAACTCCGCAATCTCTATGCGCTCGCCGAGTTTCGTGACGCCGAGCTCATCGCCCAGACGTGTGAACTTGCCCTGTCATCTGAGGTCCGCACCCAAAACGCGCCGTTCTTGCTTCGTGCCTGCATCGCAAATGAGTCGAATGGTTCGGCGGCGTGGCGATTCGTCGCCGATCACTGGCAGGAAGCGAATGAACGATTCCCCACGAACACCATTGTTCGCATGGTCGACTCGGTAAAACTCCTCACCGAGGGCGGCGATGTCGATCATGTGCAGTCATTTTTTGCGGATCATCCGATCCCACAGGGTGCAGCAACACTTCAACAGATTCTTGAACGACAACTCATCAACGCTCAGGCGACCGAGTTTCACCGACCTCTACTTCTCGGAGCCCTCCGAACGTGACGTCACGAGACCCCCACGCTCGCCGACGATCGGTGGCGGGGTGGTTAGTGCTCCCAGGCGGTAACCGCTCCTGATTCGATGAGGTCGGCAATGCGATCGTCGTCGTAACCAAGTTCTTTTAAGACTTCGACGGTGTGCTCACCAATATCTGGTGCAACTCGGCGAGGCTTCCACGGGGTTCCCCAAAAATCTGCCGGCGTCGCCAACATTTCGCGGCTGCTGGCGCCATCGCGCTCTGGAACGTCTACCACTGCCCCAGATGGCCGGAACTGCGGATCTTCCACGACGTCGTCAATGCTGTTCACCGGAGCCCAAAACACATCAGGTTCGTTAGCGAACGCAGCCTCGCACTGTTCGAGCGTGAACGTTGCGAATACCTCATCAAGCAACCTGATGAGTTCTGCCCTGTGTTTAAACCGAGCCCTCTCGCTGTTAAACCTCTCATCGTCGATGAGGTCGTCGATTCCGAGCGCTCGGGCGAGCGGAGGCCAATGTCGATCAGATGACACCCCAACCAACCACAGATAGCGATCATCTGCAGTGCGATAACTGTTCGCCATCGGGTTCGGATTCGTCTCTCGCTGAGCGATCGGTGCCACCCGTCCCCAGTCGAGTTTGAGGTTGAGGTCAAACCCGAGGGTGTACAGACCTTGACGCATCAGCGAGGTCGTCACAAGTTGGCCTTCGCCTGTGCGTTCACGGTGCACGAGAGCAGCGCTGATCGCTCCGGCAAGGGCGACACCTGTTGCATGGTCACCCATTCCACCTCGCTGAATTGGCAACCCGGCGCCCGGGATCGCCAAGGAATGTGCAATGCCAGTGCGCGACCAATATGCGGCGAGATCGTATGCCGCTCGTTCTGCATCTGGCCCTTGATGCCCGTAGCCAGTGATGTGCCCATAAACGAGTTGGGGGAACTTCTCGAGCATCGTTTCAGCATCGAGACCAGCTCGACGGAGAGCTCCTGGCCGAAGATTGCTGATAAACACATCGGCCTCAGCGAGGAGGTCGAGCACGACCTGCCGACCATCGTCGGTCGAAATATCGGCCGAGATTCCGCGTTTGCCGCGGTTATCGAGCTCAAACACTGGGTTCGTGTCGGGGTCACCGCCGAAGATGTACTTAAACGAACGGTTCGGATCACCGGCTTTGGGCTCGATTTTGACGACGTCAGCACCCCAGTCACACAAAATTAGGGCAGCTGAAGGACCTGCAATCCATACGCCAAGTTCAACAACTTTGATGCCCTTGAGAGGGCCACCGCTATCGACATTCATAGCCGAACCGTAGTGTCATCACGCCTGTGGTTGCGTGGCAGACGGCAAGGGATTATTCCCAGTAGGGGTCACGCAGCAACCGTTTCTTCAATTTGCCACTCGCTTCGCGCGGAAGCTCATCACAAAACTCAATCGTGCTTGGCACTTTGAACCGCGCGAGTCGAGTGTCTGCGAACCTGCGAATGTCGTCGGCCAGCGTGGCGGGGTCAAAGCCATCACTTGGCTGAATTACCGCCATTACCGACTGTCCGAACTCTTCATCGGGAATGCCAAACACGGCTACGTCAGCAACTCCCTCGTGCTCAGACAGCGTTGCTTCAACCTCGGCTGGATAAATATTTGTTCCTCCACGAATGATGAGATCAGTTCTGCGATCTGCGAGGTAGAGAAATCCGTCTTCGTCGAGCCAGCCGATATCGCCAACAGTAAAGCGGCCATCAGGTAGCTGTATCGACGAGGTTTTCTCTGGGTCGCCGTGATACGTCGGTGTGCCGTCTATCCGAAGGACATAGATCGTTCCGATCTCACCTGGTGGAAGGTCATTGCCCTCGTCGTCGACGATTGACAATGTGAGGGCCGGTGAGGCTTTTCCGACAGAGCCTGGGTGGGCGAGCCAGTCCTCACTGGTGCAGATCACTGGCCCTGTTCCCTCAGATGAGCCATACAGTTCGATGATCACCGGCCCAAACCAATCGATCATTGCGTATTTCACCCACTGCGGACACGGGGCCGCAGTATGTAACACCCACCGCAATGACGAAAGGTCGAATCCGGTTCGCTGTTCCTCAGGCAACTTCAACAGACGTATGAATTGAGTTGGGACCATCGACGTGGTCGTGATCTTCCATTCATCGATCATTCGCAATGCTTCGACCGGGTCAAACTTGGCGCTGATGTACAACGAATGGCCGCGCGCAAGCGATGTCTGAATCAGACTGAATCCGAGAGCGTGGTACGCCGGCGTGGTCAACAATGCTCGCCCATCAAGTGGCATCGCAACGTGGTCGCCATATCGAGATGCGCCTCTCGCATACGCAGATACGTCAACCTGCATATCGCTCCGCATCACCCCTTTAGAGCGCCCCGTCGTGCCGCCGGTATATAGCAGGGGACGACCGACCGGGCCGTCTGGCAACGGTGCATCTGATTGTGCAGAGAGCCACTCTTCGTATTCAGGTCCAAGTGTGATGATGTCGGTTACGCCTGCGATTACTGCAGCCTCCCGCCCTACATGTTCATCTTCAGGGCCAACGATCAACAACGTGGCACCTGAATCAACAAGCAGCTCCGCCACCTCGGATGCAGTGAGATGCCAATTCAGTGGCACGTAGCAACTATGAGCACGAACGTTTCCGAGCACCAGTTCTGGCCACTCAAGTCGGTTCCGCGCCAAAAGGCCGAACGAACCTCCTTCACCGATTCCTCGACGCGCAAGTCCATTCGCAACTCGACGTGCCCGCTCCTCGAGTTCGAGAAATGTGAGGGTGCCCTCAGGGGCATGCACCGCAACGACGTCGCCTCGATCTTCCGACCACGGAAATACATACTGAAGCGACTCCATGACGTCTCCCCTTTCAATTCCCCTCGCAGACCATCGTCTCACATTTGGGTCTACGTGATGTCCGCAACGTGAGGGCGGCGCCAATGCGCTGCAAGGAGGCGCAAGGTGGCTACGGTGCCGTCATGAACCCGTTACCGCAGAGTTCAACTCGAGGAACCCGCCACCTCGTCGCTTCAGCCGACCAACTCGCTGCCCGTGCCGGAGATGCGATCTTCAGCAAAGGAGGTAATGCAGTTGATGCCGCCATTGCAACAAATGCCGCCATTGCCGTCACCTGTCCGCACCTCTGCGGCCTGGGCGGAGACCTGTTCGCTCTCATTCACGATGGACATTCGGTGCATGCACTCAACAGCAGTGGCCGAGCGGGTTCGGGGGCGAATGCAGATCAACTTCGTGCCGAGGGCCTCACAACATTGCCATTTCGACATGACATTCGAGTGGTCACCATGCCCGGATGTATCGATGGCTGGGTCGCACTCAATGAGCGATTCGGATCGATACCGTTGGCCGAGGTCATTCAACCCGCAATCGATCTCGCCGAATACGGATTCCCTGCAAGCCCGTTGCTCGTTGCAGCGGTCCGCCAACTCGATAGCCGAGGTGCCGAGGCACTGCACGAACTGTCGTCGCAGGCGACGAGTGTCGGTGCAGTTGTGCGCCGCCCAGGTGTTGCCCGAGCACTCCGAGCAGTGGCATCGGGAGGACGTGATGGTTTCTATCTCGGCGAATTTGGGCAGGGCCTAAAAGAGCTCGGTAACGGTCTGTTTCATGACCGTGACCTTGAACAGTCTTCGGCTGAGTGGGTCACACCCCTCACGAGTTCAGCCTTCGGAGTCGACCTCCACACCATTCCTCCAAACTCTCAGGGCTACCTCACGCTCGGGGCGGCATCAATGCTCGACGGCATCGACCTTGGAGAGACCGATGATGATCGTTGGGCACATCTCACTATCGAAGCATCGAAGGTCGCCGGATTTGATCGCCCTCAAGTCTTGGGCGATCGCGCCGATGGCAATGAACTTCTCGCTGCCATCGCGGCGCGGCGAGACCTGCTCAACGTCAATGCAGCAAGCAAGATTGGTGTTCGCTCGACAGATGGAGATACGACATATCTCTGCACAGCAGAGGCAGATGGGTACGCAGTCTCTCTTATCCAGTCGAATGCAGCCGGGTTTGGATGCTGGCTTGCAGAACCCCACACGCAGATCAATTTGCACAATCGAGGGCTCGGGTTTTCCCTTGAGCCCGGCCATCCAGCGGTACTCGGGCCAGGTCGGCGCCCCCCGCATACCTTGTCGCCAGCACTTGCAACCCGCGACAGCGAGTTTGTGTCGGTATTCGGCACGATGGGAGGAGATGCTCAGCCACAAATTCTTCTGCAGATCGCAGCCCGCCTGTTTCAACATCAACAATCGCCCGCAGAAGCAATTCACGCTGCCCGCTGGGCTCTCGCCGGACCGACGTCTGGGTTCGATACGTGGGACGACATGTCACAGCAGCAGGTGCTGCTCGAGGGGCATTCGCCGTCTACCTGGCGGGAACGCCTTA
>CALCBR010000010.1:0-19178 GCA_937897105.1 uncultured Acidimicrobiaceae bacterium
GATGAACGTCTATCTGAGTCCGGCAAGATCCAAAGTGAACAAGGATGGATTGAAACCGTTTCTCGGTCCCGCGTACCAGCGTCTCGGCACGCTGCTCGAGTCCGAGTTTAACGCGGGCGAGGCGAGAAAGACGAACGCGGGCGCCGCCGCTAGCGGGGTGGGCGCTTCACCGCTCGACGACGGTGACTGGGGAGAGACGCTTCACCTGGTGCTCGAGGCTATTCTCGTCGTCGTCAAGTGCGACGACGAGGCTGCGGCGGCTTGGTCGGGCGCGTTGGCCCCGGCGACGTTGCGGGTGTGGGCGGCGAAGGTGGCGGACCCGTTGCTCGCCGCGGACGCCAGGGACGTGCTCGAGGCGCTCGCTGCCGTGCCCGCGTGCCTCCCCTCGCTGCACCAGCTCGCCGTTCCCACGCTGAGCGGCGTTCTCGCCGCGCCGGACCGGCAGGGACCGATGTTGGTAGAGTCCACCCTCGATTTGTTGGGCGGGCTCCTGAAACCCGCGGCGAAGGCCGAGGCCAGGGCCGCGCACGCCGCGTGCTTTCGCCACGTCGTCGCGCTCGCGGTCACGTCCGACGACGCGGGCGTGCTGCAGTCCGCGGCGGAGTGCCTGCGCGCGTTTCTTCGCTCGGGAGGCGTCGAGTAATTTTCGAGGATGTAATTTCGAATTGTTTGCGAAACGGCGATGACCACCTCGCCACTGGTCATGACCTCGCTGAAGCGGCTGACCGAGTTCGGGTCACAGCAGGCGCCGCCGCCACCTCCGCACGGCACCTTCGTTGATATCGGCTGCGGTGCAGGCCCAATTGCGCTCACTTTGGCTCAGAGATCACCACAGGCGACGGTGTACGCAATTGACCCAAACAGTCGGGCGCGCAAGTTAACAACCTCCAACGCGGAACGCCTCGCGTTGGAGGTGACCACCTTGCATCCTGATCAGGTGCCGAGCGAACTGACCGTTGACCTCATCTGGTCAAATCCACCGATACGAATTGGAAAAGACGCCCTTCACGCACTGTTAAACGACTGGTTAGGAAGGCTTTCCAAGAATGGCACAGCACTGTTCGTTGTCAACCGCCATCTTGGAGCAGATTCGTTGCATCGTTGGTTAGAGGGCGTTGGGTGGCGGGTCAATCGCCTGGGATCGCGCAGTGGTTTTCGACTTCTCGAAGTCACACACCTGAAAGGTGATGGCAGTGACTAACGGCCCGGATTGACCGCAACCCGAAGTCGGCCCTTCGCCGGACGTTGCCCTAGAGCAAGTGCCCTGCCAAGAACCTCGGGGTCAGTCGCTCGCACCTGTCGACGATCACCCGTGCCGCCGACTCGCACTGAGTCGGGTAGCGACTGCACGAAGTCTGCTGCTCCCGCCCCTTCGATGACAGCAATCGCCCCGTACGGCGGAAGCGCTAGTTGTTCTCGTTGGGCACGCTCTATTTCAGTGGCGTCCCCAGGTGCAACCTGAGACATTGCTGCAAGTAACGGATGATCGATCTGTCTCGTCTGCACGACGAGTCGACCGCCGTCGGACTTTCGTCCGACGAGACGGGCTGCCCGAGTGAGCAAACTCAATGTCTGCTCACCCGCGCGAAATCGTGGTGCCAGCACCTCGCTATCGATATCGAGCACGACCACAGTGTCGGCGTGCGTAACGCGATGGAGCACTGCTTCGGTGCCAACAAGCACTTCAACCGCTGGGCCACTCGACCAGTCGGGCTCGGTGTCAGCATCGACGACCCGCGCAGGACGACCTGCTGCGGCCGCTAGTTCTTTCACGAGTCGAGCGGTGCCAGGACGAAGATTTGAGAACGCCATGCCATGACAATTGCGGCACGTCATTGGTCTCTCAGATCCGCATTTCGCACACGACAACAGATCATCATCTGGTTGAGACATCACCGAGTCGCAGCGCTCACAGTTCGCCAGTTCGCGACACGATCGGCACGCCAACAGTTTTGACGTACCTTTACGGTTCACCACGCACAGCACACGCCGCGAGGAATCGCGAAGTTCTTCAATCACTGCTGACGAGAGCCTGCCACCGGGAGCAGAGACGTCATCTGAAAGATCAGCAACCACGATCTCTGGCCAGCCAGCGATTTCTCGCTCCCGCGATGGCGCCTCAGTCGCTCGTTCATGCAGCGCTTCCGGTGTTGGCGTGGCCGACACCAGGATCAAAGGTATGTCGTTGCGACGTGCCCGCTCTGCGGCGACCTCACGAGCGTGCCATGTTGGAGAGGCTTCCGATTGGAGGCGCTCGTCATGCTCGTCGATCACCATGATCGAACCCAATTTGGGCA
This sequence comes from uncultured Acidimicrobiaceae bacterium, assembly GCA_937897105.1. Taxonomy (GTDB): domain Bacteria; phylum Actinomycetota; class Acidimicrobiia; order Acidimicrobiales; family Ilumatobacteraceae; genus Casp-actino5. The sequence continues at coordinate 2,298 of CALCBR010000010.1, forward strand.
GTCTTGCGAAGACGGCAGTTCGCGTTCCGATAACAACGTCCACTCCAGCTGCAGCACGCGCCCACTCATGCGGAAGTAACGCAGTCGTCACTCCAGCCCTCGCCACTCGGGATTTCAAGATGGTGGCGTCGTCAACTCCGGGCACGATGACAAGCACTGGGCCTCGTTCAACACAACTCCAGAGCGATGGCAGCACATCAGAAGTAGGTGGAAGGCGCAACACTCCACCGTTGTGCGCGAGCAACCGAGTCGTTGCAGGAGACCGAGGCTCTGGCGCCAACGTTGAGAACGTCGCAGTACCAATAGATCGCACCACTCGAGGTGGCGAAGCCGCTCGGAAAAATTGTGATCGCCTACCAGCCCATCGCTGAGCCGACCATTCAGCGAGTTCGATCACCGATTCGTCGGGTCCGACACCAGAAACGCGCCGCAGAGGAAGGAGTTCGTCAGCCGGCAGGGCGTCACTCGGGTCAAACTCTTTAACCCAGCCACCGATCTTTCGACCGTGAAGGTCAATTCGGACGATCGAGCCGATCGTGATCTCTGCCGAGAGGTCGTCAGGTATTCGATAGTCGAATGCGCGATCAGGCCCCGAACGATCGCATAGAACGCGTGCGATGTTAGGGCGAGCGGTCACTCACACGCCAACGGCAGATTTGAATTCATCGAGTCGTGACAGCGTCTCCCAAGAGAAACCCTCACGCCCAAAGTGGCCGTACGCCGCGGTTCGTTGATAGCCGGGCCGCAACAGATCAAGGTCACGCACGATTGCTCCTGGGCGAAGGTCGAACACCTCTCGAACTGCAGCGACGATCGCATCTGGATCAACCTGTTCTGTACCGAACGTGTCAACGAGGATGCTCATTGGGTGGGCGACACCAATTGCGTACGCAACCTGTAGCTCGCAACGACTCGCTGCACCTGAGGCGACGACGTGTTTCGCAACCCACCGGGCCGCATAAGCCGCAGACCGGTCAACCTTTGATGGGTCCTTACCGCTGAAGGCCCCGCCGCCGTGGCGACCCATACCACCATAGGTGTCGACAATGATCTTTCGGCCCGTGAGCCCGCAGTCTCCCTGAGGCCCACCGATGACAAACCGGCCCGTCGGGTTGATGAAAATGTCGTAATTGTCGCCGGCGAATTGCTCGGGAATCACTGGGTTGATCACTTGTTCAATGAGGTCAGGCCGAATGACAGTGTCGCGATCAATGCCATCTTGGTGTTGAGTGGAAATAACGACGTTCTTGAGGCCGATCGGGCGCCCATCTTCGTATTCAAAGGTGACCTGTGTTTTGCCATCGGGGCGCAGGTACGGAACCTGTCCTTTGTGACGAACTTCAGCAAGTCGTTCCGCCATGCGATGCGCAGTCCAGATCGGAAGCGGCATGAGCTCTGGAGTCTCGTCACAGGCGTAGCCGAACATCATGCCTTGGTCGCCGGCGCCCTGCAGGTCAAGGTCGTCGTCGGAGGGCCCCGATGATCGCACTTCTTCGGATGCATCAACACCCTGGGCGATATCGGCACTTTGTTCGTCGATTGAGACGATGACGCCACAGGTGTTGCCATCGAAGCCCGCATGGGCGTCGTCGTAGCCGATATCGGTGATCGTCTTGCGAACAATCTTTGGGATCTCAACGTATTCCGAAGTCGTCATTTCTCCTGCAACCACACACAGCCCGGTGGTCACCATCGTCTCGCATGCCACACGGCCTGCTGGATCGACTTCAAGAATTGCGTCAAGAATTGAGTCGCTGACTTGGTCCGCCACTTTGTCGGGATGACCCTCAGTCACGCTTTCTGATGTAAATGTCCAGCGGGCCACGTCGACTCCTCCGTTTGCAGGTTCAGCGATTCTTGCACTCGAACAAGAACCGTAGCGAATCTCACATCACCCTCGAGCAGGAGCTTTGTGAATTCAGTTGGTGGGGTTGACGCGACCGGCGTCTACCGAGCGCATCGATGTTCGTATCCTAACGATTTCGTCGACAACACCGACGGCAATCTCCGCCTTTGAACGCAGCGTCAGGTCTCGCTCTCCGTCGGCTGAAACCAGAGTGACAGCATTTGTTCCGTGAGCAAACCCCACCCCTTCAGCGCTGACATCGTTTGCGACAACGAGGTCGAGGCACTTGCCTTCGAGTTTTGACCGGGCATTTGTGACGAGGTCACAGGTTTCGGCTGCGAACCCAACAATGGTTTGATGAGGGTGACGGTTTCGTCCAATTGCTTCAAGCAGATCTGGTGTCGGCTCGAGAATGACCTCTGGGACACCGCCCGCCTTTTTGATCTTGCCGTCGACGGAATCTTTCGGCCGAAAGTCAGCCACTGCCGCGGCCATAATGACGATGTCGGCCGATGGAGCAACAGAGTCAAGTGCCGTTTGCATCTCGGCGGCGGTCTCAACCTGAATACGGTCAGCTGTCGGAGATGTCGGAAGTTCAGTCGTGGTAACCACTGTGACGTTGGCACCTCGGCGCACACACTCTTCAGAGATCGCATGGCCCTGCTTGCCCGATGACCGGTTTGCAATCACGCGAACTGCGTCAATTGGCTCACGGGTACCACCGGCGGTCACCACCACGTTGAGACCCTCCAAGTCTCGATCGGCAAGAGCTCGTTCGGCTGCTGCCACGATGTCTGCAGGGTCTGCGAGGCGACCCTTGCCAATATCGCCACCAGCGAGGCGTCCCGCCTCAGGCTCAACGATCTGCACTCCTCGAGAGCGCAACAATTCGATATTTGCTTCTACCGCAGGGTGCTCCCACATTTCTGTGTGCATTGCTGGGCACACCACCACTGGGGCTCGGGTTGCGATCAAGATGTTTGTGAGAAGGTCAGTCGACAAGCCGTGCGCATACGCAGCGAGCACTCGTGCGGTTGCGGGTGCTACGAGTACCAAGTCAGCACCTTGACCGAGCGTGGTATGAGGAATTGGGTCTGAACCTTCCCATAGCGAGGTTCGAACCGGTTCTGATGCAAGGGCGCTAAAGGTGGTTGACCCTACGAAATGCTGAGCTCCAGATGTCATCACCGGGGAAACGTGGGCTCCAGCGTCAACGAGCCGACGGCATACCTCAATGGCTTTGTAGGCAGCAATGCCACCACTTACACCGAGAACGATTCGCTTGCCCTCGAGCATGGCGTCTCACTCAGGCATCTGATTCGGCGTCGGCATCGAAGCCTTCACCGAAAGGAAGGTCGACTTCTTCGACCTCTTCGACTGGTTCACCCCAAAGAATCTTGTCGGCCGTAATTTCTTCAAATGCGACGCTCAACGGCTTGCGGGCAGTCGAGGAGACCTGGGGCGGAATCATATGCCCAAGACCACCACCCAATTGATTGAAGTATGAGTTAATGTCTCGAGCCCGACGAGCCGCGAGGGTAACAAGGCCAAACTTTGAGTCAACACGATCGAGAAGCCCCTCAATCGGCGGATTCACCATGGTTTCATTCGACTGTGACACGTTGAAGAGTGTATCGGGGTTATCGGCGTGAGCGTTCGTTAACGATCACTGTGAGCATGTCGTCAACCGTCTGTTCGAGATCATCATTTGTCAGCACATGGTCAGCAATCGCCCGACCCACGGGCTCTTCAGCTTCAGCTTTCTTCAGTCGGGCGAAGATTTTGTCATTTGCATCACCACGCCCACGTAAGCGACGCTCCTGTTCCTCACGTGACGGAGGAAGTAGGAAGATCAAGATGGCTTCGGGATACTGCTGTTTGACCTGTCGGGCACCATCGAGTTCGATTTCGAGCACGACATCTCGGCCCTCGATGGCCGAATTGTCAGGCGCGGGAGTGCCGTAATAGTTGCCAAGAAATTCGGTCCACTCGAGAAACCCGTTCGATTGGATCCGTTCTTCAAACTCCTTTGCTGAACAGAACACATAGGCATCTGGTGACTCGCCATCACGCCGATCTCGGGTAGTCCACGAGCGACTCAACCACAGCTGCGGGTCACATGCCACGAGTCGATTTACAATCGTGCCTTTTCCAACCCCGCCAGGGCCCGACACCACAATGATGAGCGGGTCGTGGTGCTCAGACACCGAGTTCCTCGAGCAACGCTGCACGCTGTTGCGAACCAAGACCCTGAATCTTGCGATTGTGCGCAATGCCGATGTCATCCATCAACCGGCGAGCCTTCACTTTTCCTACTTTTGGCAGCGATTCAAGAACCGAGAGCACTTTGATACCTCCGATAAGAGGGTCGTCGCTCGCCAAGACGTCGTTAAGTGTCATCGAGTGATTCTTGAGGCGGGCCTTGACCGCAGCTCGAGCAGTGCGAACCTCCGCGGCTTTTGCGAGAGCGGCGGAACGCTGCTCGTCGGTGAGGCGCGGTGGAGAAGCCATCTCTCGAATTTACCGTCGATCACCGCAATGGCGACGACTCAGTGATCAGAGAGGAGCGATGCCAGCTGATGTGAGTTCAGAGACCGAATGCAGCCCCCGAGACGACGCATAGGCAAGTAGTTGGTCTTGAATCTCGGTGATCGCAGCAGGATTTGCAAATGTTGCGGTGCCTACCTGCACCGCTTGAGCACCAGCGAGCATGAGCTCGGCTGCACCCCAACCGTTCACCACCCCACCGACTCCGACAATTGGCAGGTCAGGCAGGGCAGCTCTCACGTCGGCTACCGCTCTCACCGCTATCGGGTGAATCGCCGGACCTGAGACTCCCCCTCCCCCGTTGCCGAGTACTGGCCGAGCCGTATCGGGGTCAAAGACGAGACCAAGCAGGGTGTTCACAAGTGTGACCGCCTCGGCACCGGCGGTCGAGACCGCTTCTGAAATCTCGACAAGACGATCTGTGTTTGGACTTAGTTTCGCCCAACGTGGCCGATTGCAGGCCTCGGTCACCTTAATGACCTCGGCGCTGAGTTCGGCATCGTGGGCAAACATTGAGCCTCGGCCCTCAAGGTTGGGGCATGAGAGATTAACTTCAACCGCGATGACCTCCGGAGGAGCTGCTGCAAGCATCTGTGCGGCTGACGCATAGTCATCGACACTTCGACCCCAAATTGAGCACACCACCGACGCGCCGGTCGACAGCAACTTTGGCAGTTCATTCTGCAACCAATACTCAACTCCCGGGCCTTGAAGTCCGACCGCGTTGATCATTCCGGCCTGAACGGTATGGAGTCGTGGCGCCGGATTACCTGCCCATTCATACGGTGCAATCGACTTCGTCACCACGGCTCCGACCTGCGACAAGTCGACATACGAGGAGAGTTCGTTGCCGTATCCAGCCGTACCCGATGCCGTCATCACCGGGCTCGACAGGGTGAGTGACCCGACGGTCACCTGCCGGTCCACGGCAGTTGCCTCAGCGCTGTGACGATGGGTACGTCGACTCACCGCTGGTGATACTCCTGAAGCGTTCGTACTGTGAGCGGTTCACTCGCGGTTTCTGCGAGCCCTTGCGCTGCAGCTAACGCTGCTGCGACCGTCGTTACGCAACTCACCCGGTGAAGACTGGCCGCTTTTCGGATTTGCTCGCCGTCACTTCGACCCGAGGAGCCGCGAGGAGTGTTCACCACAAAATTGATCGTGCCATCGGCGATGAGGTCAACTGCGGTCGGCCCGTCCTGTTCTGCGACCTTGCCGAGTACTCGGTCAACCGAGACACCAAATCGGGCAAGGTGGGCTGCAGTTCCTTCGGTCGCCGCAATTGACAACCCTCGTTCGCGGAGCCTTCGGGCCACAACGATTCCCGCCGGCTTGTCGGTGTCGTTCAGCGAGAGGAAGACCATGCCGGAGGTTGGAAGTTCGCTACCAGCAGCGAGTTCTGCTTTCGAAAATGCACGGCCGAATCCGGTGTCGATTCCCATGACCTCTCCCGTTGACCGCATTTCTGGCCCCAACGCTGGGTCGACTTCAGGGAACCGATTGAACGGCAGGACTGCCTCTTTGACGGCTACGTGTCCTTCGATCGGAGGATTGAGTAAGCCCTCTTCACGTAGCTCGGCCAGCGTTGCGCCCATCATCACGCGAGTAGCGACCTTTGCAAGCGGAACACCGGTCGCTTTTGCGACAAACGGAACGGTTCGACTTGCCCTCGGGTTGGCTTCAATGACGTAGACCGTGGTCCCGACAACGGCGAACTGCACGTTGATGAGCCCTCTCACATCGAGGCGCTCGGCAATTGCTGCCGTATATGAACGAATCACTTCGACAACCCACTCGGGAAGTGTTTGCGGTGGAATGGCGCACGCCGAATCGCCTGAGTGCACTCCGGCTTCCTCGACATGTTCCATGACGCCACCGATGAGCACTTCGCCGGTGTGGTCTCGTATTGCGTCGGCATCAACTTCTACGGCGCTGGCGAGGAAACGGTCGATGAGCACTGGGCGTTCAGCGGAGAGTCCTCCCTCTTTGCCAAGGCTGCCGGCGCCGGACAGTTCAGCCATCGCTCGCTCAAGATGATCGTGATCGTGGATGATCTGCATGGCACGACCCCCGAGCACGTAACTCGGGCGCACGAGCACCGGGAAACCCACGTCATCGCAAATGATCCGAGCCTCTTCGAGGGTGACAGCGGTTCCTCCGGGAGGTTGCGGTATTTGTAGTTCGTCGCAAAGACGGTTCCAAAGTTCACGGTCTTCGGCTGCGTCGATTGAAGCCGCCGATGTACCCGCAACGAGATCAACATCGATCTGCCCGGCAAGCTTCAACGGTGTCTGACCACCCAACGACACGATGACTTTCTCAGGTTGCTCCGCATCGATGATGTTGAGCACGTCTTCGCGAGTGAGCGGCTCGAAGTACAAACGGTCGCTCGTGTCATAGTCGGTCGAAACTGTCTCCGGATTGCAATTCACCATGATGGTTTCGAACCCTGCGTCACGGAGCGCAAAACTTGCATGCACGCAGCAGTAGTCGAATTCGATTCCCTGGCCAATGCGGTTTGGCCCCGAACCCAAAATCACTACCTTTGTGCGATCTGAATCTCGAACCTCATCTTCGTCTTCCCACGTCGAGTAGTGGTACGGGGTGTCGGCTGCGAATTCGGCTGCACAGGTATCGACGGTCTTGTAGGTCGGAAGCACTCCAGCTTCACGACGGGCCGCTCGGACAGCGTCTTCTTCCACGCCGATGATGTCAGCGATCTGGCGGTCAGAAAATCCGAGGCGCTTTGCCCTCCGCAACGAACGACGGTCGAGATCTTCGAGTGTCTGAGAAGCGAGATGGGCGTGTTCCTCGCACAGCATCATGATCTGATCGAGGAACCACAGGTCGATACGGCACACCTCATGCACCCGCTCCGGAGCAACCCCGCGCCGCAACAGTTCTGCTACGTGTACGAGCCGGTCTGGGGTCGGAGTTGCGCACATTTCGAGCAGGGCTTCATCGGAATGCTCAGCGAGCGATGACATTGTGCGGCTATCGATGAGCCCATCGCGGCCTTGCTCGAGAGAACGCATCGCCTTCTGGACACTTTCGGTGAAGGTTCGACCGATTGACATCGCCTCACCGACCGATTGCATCTGCGTGCCGAGAACGCCTGAGGATCCAGGGAGTTTCTCAAATGCCCATCGAGGAATTTTTGTCACCACATAGTCAATGACGGGCTCGAAGCTTGCCGGGGTGGCCTTTGTGATGTCATTTGGGATTTCGTCGAGCGTGTAACCAACTGCGAGTCGCGCCGCCATCTTCGCGATCGGAAAGCCGGTTGCTTTCGATGCCAACGCACTCGATCGGGACACCCTTGGGTTCATCTCAATTACGACTTGACGTCCAGTTGCCGGATCAACTGCAAATTGCACGTTGGAACCGCCGGTTTCAACACCGACACGCCTGATGCATTGCAGCGCAGCATCACGCATCTCTTGGTATTCCACATCGGTCAACGTTTGCTGCGGTGCAACGGTGATCGAGTCACCGGTGTGCACGCCCATAGGGTCGACGTTTTCGATTGAGCAGATGATGACGCAGTTATCTGAGCGGTCGCGCATGACCTCGAGTTCGTATTCTTTCCAACCTGCGATCGATTCTTCGATGAGAATCTCACTGATCGGGCTCGCCGCAAGTCCGTTTGAGGCAACGTGCTCGAACTCTTCTCGCGTCGACGCAATGCCGGTACCACGGCCACCAAGGATGTACGCCGGACGAATGATGACGGGGAGACCGATGTCGTCGAGTACTGCTGTCGCCTCAGACATGGTGTGAGCAACACCTGATCGAGGAACATCAAGTCCAATTTCGATCATTGCGTCTTTGAACTGTTGACGATCTTCGGCTGTGGCGATGGCTTCTGCGTTGGCGCCAATCATTTCGGGTGTTCCGGGAACGCCGATAAGTCCGCGCTCGAACAGTTCCATTGCGATGTTGAGCGCAGTTTGACCACCAAGCGTCGGAAGCACGGCATCGGGTTGTTCGCGCTCGATAATTGACGCAACAACCTCCCATGTCAGGGGCTCGACATAGGTGGCGTCGGCGAAATCAGGGTCCGTCATGATCGTCGCCGGGTTCGAGTTCGCCAAGATGACCCGATATCCCTCTTCTCGAAGCACTCGACAGGCTTGGGTTCCCGAGTAGTCAAATTCGCATGCCTGACCAATAACGATTGGCCCCGAACCAATAATGAGAATTGATGAGATGTCGTTCCGGCGAGGCATTACCGAGCCGCCTTTCCGGACGATGCACGCGCATCCATCAACGCAGCAAACCGGTCGAAAAGATAGATGCTGTCATGGGGCCCCGGCCCCGCTTCAGGGTGATGCTGAACGCTGAAACACTGGGCGCCTCGAACTTCGAGCCCCTGACAAACACCGTCATTCAGGTTGATGTGAGTCATCACAACGTCGTGTTCAAGTTCATCAAACGAATCAGGGTCAACTGCAAAATTGTGGTTCTGTGATGTGATCTCAATGCGTTCAGTCGTGAGGTCTTTCACCGGATGATTCCCCCCGTGGTGACCGAACGGGAGTTTGATGGTTGTTGCGCCAACCGCTTTCCCAAGTAATTGATGTCCGAGGCAAATTCCGAACATCGGCACTACACCAACCATTTGAGAAATCTCTCGAGCAATTGAATCGAGCATGTTCGGGTCACCAGGGCCATTTGACAGGAAGACCCCGTCAGGCTGGCGAGCAAGAATTTCAGCAGCCGAAGTTGTTGCCGGTACAACTTCAACGGTGCCGAGTGATCCGAGATGATGAAGGATGGTCGACTTGATACCAAAATCAAGGGCAACGATGCGACGCTCCCCATTTCCAACTGTGTATGGCTCTGCTGTCGTCACCGTCGACACGAGGTCGACACCATCAGTCCCGGGTTCTTGCTGCGCATGAGAGAGAAGTTCTGATTCTGAGAGTGAGCCAAATGCACCTGGGATTGCGCCGTGCTCACGAAGACGCCGGGTCAGACGACGCGTATCGATTCCTGCGATACCTGCGAGACCGTGTGCAGAGAGGAATTCATTGAGCCCCTGCTCAGCTCGATAGTTCGAATGACGGCGAGCAAGTTCGCGAATGATGACGCCCCTACAGAACACCCCGCGAGATTCTGCATCATCAACGTTGACCCCATAGTTGCCGATGTGTGGATAGGTGAACGTGATGAGCTGGCCCGCATAGCTCGGGTCGGTGATGATCTCTTGGTACCCCGATAACGCTGTGTTGAACACCACCTCGCCAGATGACACCGGATGATGTGCTCCGATGAGTTCACCTTCGAACACACTTCCATCTGCGAGGACGAGCGCCCCTTCAATAATGTGACCAGCACTCATGCTGTTGCTTTCCCATCTCTTACAACAATTCGACCTTCGTACACCGTATGACGAGCCCGGGCCGCGAGGCCCATTCCGATAAACGGGGTGTTCCTGCTCCGGCTTGCAAGGGCTGACGGGTCAACCTCCCACTGCGAGTCTGGATCAATGACTACAAGATTGGCAGGCTCTCCAATGGCAATCGGTCGGCCATGTTGGTCGTCGATGCCCGCAATCTTCGCCGGGCGCCATGACATTGCCCCCAACAGGTGCTGCCAAGAGCAGTCGAGATGCGACCGAGCCACACCGAGCGCAGTTTCAAGCCCGAGCATTCCCGGCGGTGCTTCATCTAGCGGACGGTCCTTTGCGACTGGAGGATGCGGCGCATGATCGGTGGCGATCGCGTCGATCGTCCCGTCAAGGAGTCCCTTCTTCACCTCTTCAATGTCGGCCATCGTGCGAAGCGGAGGATTGACCTTAAACCGGGTGTCAAATGATGCGAGCCGCTCGTCATTCAAACTGATGTGATGCGGCGTTGCTTCTGCTGTCACCCGAAGCCCGTCGGCTTTGGCCGCTCTCACGAGCTCGACACTTCGAGCAGTCGAAAGGTGAAGTAAGTGCACCGGCGAGCCTGTGAGCCTTGAAAGTTCAATGTCACGATGCACCATGAGCTCTTCCGCAAGTGCAGGCCAGCCGGGAAGGCCAAGATGCGAACAGCATTCACCCTCATGCATGACTGCACCCTTTGTCAGTGAAGCGACCTCGCAATGTTGCGCCAACACGACTCCAAGCTCGCCTGCATATTCAAGTGCACGGCGCATGAGGCCTTCGTCTTGAACGCCCGAACCATCGTCGGTGAACAGGTGCACCCCTACTGCCGCTAGATCGGCGAACGGCGTGAGTTGAGTGCCAGCACGGCCAATGGTGATGGAACCAGATGGCCGCACATCGCACAGCCCCACCTCTCGACCACGCTTCGAGACAAATTCGACGACCTCAACGCAGTCTTGCGTGGGGTCGGTGTTTGGCATGGCGACCACTGCGGTGTATCCGCCGAGAGCGGCAGCTCGTGAGCCGGTCTCAATCGTTTCGGCCTCCGGCATTCCCGGTTCGCGAAGGTGGGTGTGCAGGTCGACAAATCCAGGAGCAACAATGCAACCTGCGACCTCGACCAGTTCATCGTCACCGGCAGACAGATCGCTACCGACTTCAGCGATCGTCCCCTCACGCACCCGGACATCGGCACGACGCTCCCCCGTCTCATCGATGACGGTTCCACCGGCGAGAACCATGTTGTGTTGTTGCATCATTCCTCTATTCCGCCCGAGCCAAGAAGTTCGAAGAGCACCGCCATACGGGCAGCGATGCCGTTGGTGACCTGATCAAGAATTGTTGACTGGGGTAACTCTGTCGGATCGACCATCATTTCAACCCCTCGATTCATCGGTCCTGGGTGCATGAGCAACGCATCAGGTCGCAGCGCTGACGCACGACGTTCATCGAGTGCGAATCGGCGGGAGTATTCACCTCCATCGGGAACGAGACCTGCACCCATTCGTTCCCGTTGCATACGCAACATATAGACCACGTCAACCTCGCCAACTACTTCATCGAAGTTGGATGTTGTCGCTACGTCAGAGGTTGGCGGCAAGAGCGTTCGTGGAGCGACGTGAACCACTTCCGCTCCAAGTAATTGAAGAATGTCGGTTGTGCTTCGAGCCACCCGACTGTGTCGGATATCCCCGACAACAGCGACCTTCAGCCCCGAGAAATCGTTCGCAATTCCTCGACGCTGCCGAATTGTGTAGGCATCAAGCAAGGCCTGTGTCGGGTGAGCGTGCCATCCATCACCGGCATTGATAACTGCTGCCCGAGTCCAACCAGCAACCTGCCAGGGAACTCCACTCGTCCGATGTCGAACCACAAACGCATCGACACCCATTGCGTCAAGGGTTTCGACAGTGTCTCGGAGGCTTTCGCCTTTGTTAACGCTGGAGGAGGAAACTGCAAGCGTCATGGTGTCAGCGCTCAGGCGTTTCGCAGCGAGATCAAAACTCATTCGAGTCCGCGTTGAATCTTCGAAGAACAGATTGCAGACGGTCTTTCCTCGCAGGGCCGGCACTTTCGGGTTAGGTCTCCGCCCAACAGCAGCCATGTGCTCAGTGAGGTCAAGGAGTCGATGAATGCGATCGGTGCCAGCCTCTTCGATGGAGCGAAAGTGCAGTGTCACGTGCTCGCCTCTGATTCGATGATGATGACACCGTCGGGTGTCACGTCAACCTCTTCGTCTGAACTGGTCGGGAGATTTTTCCCGATGAAATCTGGACGAATTGGTAGCTCGCGATGACCTCGATCGATGAGCACGGCGAGTTGAATCGCCCGTGGGCGACCAAAGTCGGAAACGGCGTCAAGCGCAGCCCGAACAGTTCTGCCGGTGTAGAGCACATCATCGACGAGCACCACCGTGGCGCCTTGCACTTCAACCGGCACATCTGACGATGTCCCCGGGCTCACCGGCCGAAGGCCGATGTCGTCTCGGTGGAGGGAAACGTCAACGGTGCCGATCGGGACCGGAGCAGCGATTCTTGCGATCTCAGATCCGAGAAGTTGGGCAAGCCAGACGCCGCCACGTTGCATACCCAGCAGGACAACTCCGTCAACACCACGATTGCGTTCGATGACTTCGTGCGCCATTCGGGTCACCGCCCGGCGCACATCGTCAGGCCCGAGGACCTGTTTACGGTGTGACATGTTGCTCCTGCCGTGCGGGCCTCACAGGACTCGCTTGACGGCACCGTCAGCATAGCGCATGCCGAGACGTGAGAGAATGTGCGCATGTCGTCATCTGAAAATTCGTTCACACCGATCACCGATGAACTTCTTGGGCACAACCAGAGCTATGCCGATGGCTTCGATGGCAGCCATCTTGAGGTCAACCCAAAACGCCAACTTGCGGTTGTCGGCTGCATGGACGCGCGCATGGACACCTTCGAAATTCTTGGCTTACAGCACGGTGATGCTCACATCATCCGCAACGCCGGCGGCGTGATCACCGACGATGTCATCAGGTCACTGTGTCTGTCGCAGCGATTTCTCGGGACAAGAGAGATCGTTCTCCTCCATCACACCGACTGCGGTCTCATGAAGGTCACCGAAGATGACTTCAAAGCTGAGCTCGAGGCCGAAATCGGCATTAAGCCGTGGTGGGCACTCGAATCGTTCGCAGACCCTCATGCTGATGTTCTCCAGTCGATTAAGCGACTGCAGATGACTCCATTCATTCCCCACAAAGACCACATTCGTGGGTTCGTCTACAACGTCACGTCTGGACTGTTGGAAGAGGTCAGCGCGAACAACACTGACGTTGCGTGACTCAGCAGGTACGCTGACGTCCACAATTTAAAAACCTGCGGGGTTGGGTGTAAGTCCCGACCGGCGGTACAGCCCGCGAACCTCTGTTTCGGCAGAGGCCGATCCGGTGAAATTCCGGAGCCGACGGTAAAAGTCCGGATGAGAGCAGGTGAACTGGCAGCAGTTTTTGCTGTTGTCGTGTTGCTTGACCCCGCGCCGCATGCAGCATGACAGAGTTTCCTCACGATCTGGGCGCATTTGACGCCATCTCACCCGGCGATGACGCCGCGCCAATGCGCATCGCCCTTGCTTTGGGGGCGTCGGTACGTACGAGTACTTCTCCGAATCCGTGGGTTGGCGCTGTGGTTGTCGCAGCGAACGGCGAGGTCGTCGGCACCGGGGCCACCGCACCAGTTGGCGGTTCCCATGCCGAAGTGACCGCACTGCGACAGGCCGGTGATGCAGCACGAGGGGGAACTCTCTATGTCACCCTCGAACCGTGTTGCCACGTGGGCCGCACTCCCCCATGCTCCGATGCAGTGATCGCCTCGGGAGTTACGCGGGTCGTCATTGGAATCGTCGACCCTGATGAAAAGGTGGCAGGCAATGGAATCGCGCAACTGCAGGCTGCGAACATCGCCGTCGATGTTGGTGTGAGTTCCGAAGAGATTTCCGAGCAGCTTCGTCCCTATATTCACCACCGCAGAACCGCACGACCGTTCGTGCTTGCGAAAATTGCAGCCACTCTCGATGGCCACACCGCCGCCGCAGATGGATCCTCGCAGTGGATTACGGGTGAGGCCGCCCGTTGTGATGCGCATCGACTTCGAGCAGAAAGTGATGCCATCGTCGTTGGAGCCGGAACGGTTCGTGCCGACAATCCGTCGCTCACTGTGCGCCATGTCGAAGGGCGCGACCCCCTTCGAGTCGTGCTCGGCACAGCGCCAAAAGAAGCGAATATCCGTCCTTGTCTTGAATGGAGTTCGTCGCTCGAGGAACTTCTCGATGAACTCGGAGCACGAGGGTGCCTACAGGTACTGATTGAAGGTGGACCAACCGTGCTCGGATCATTTCATACCGCTGATCTCATCGACCGCTGGGCCGTCTACCTTGCACCAGGATTTATGGGAGGAAGCCCTCGCTACCCTCTCGTGAATTCCACGCCGGTGGCATCAATTTCAGAATTCGCATCAGGAAGAGTGCTCGATAGCCGGCACCTCGATCGTGATGTCATGTTGCTCGTTGAACCCCCGCACCGAAACGGAGTACCCACGTAATGTTCACCGGAATTGTTGAAGAAGTAGGAGTTGTCGAATCACTCGAATCGGGTCGCCTTCGGATTGCCGCTTCGACCGTGCTCGAAGGAGTCGGTCTCGGCGATTCAATCGCAGTGAATGGCTGCTGCCTCACCGTTGTCGAATACACCGACGCAATGTGGGAGGCCGACCTTTCAGAAGAAACATTGATACGTACTGCGTTTCGTCAACTTGGAGTTGGAACGTCGGTGAACTTAGAACGAGCCGTCGCAGCCTCACAGCGAATGGGAGGTCACATCGTGCAGGGCCATGTTGATGCAGTAGGAACCATTGTGCAACAGGTACCAGACCTCCGAGTTCGCGTACCCACCGAACTGACGAAATACATGGTCGAAAAAGGCTCGGTCACCGTCGACGGTGTCAGTTTGACCATTGTTGACGTGATTGACGACACGTTCTCCGTAGCCGTGATTCCGCACACCGCTGACGTCACCAACCTCGGCAGCAAACAGCCTGACGATCTCGTCAATATCGAAGTCGACGTGATCGCAAAGTACGTCGAGCGAATGATCACCCCTCACCTCAACTCATGAATGGATATCAATGAGTACTGAAACAACTAACGACACCATCCGTCTTGACCCGGTTGAAGAGGCAATCGCTGCGATTGCCGCCGGAGGCATCGTTGTTGTCTCCGACGACGAGGACCGCGAAAACGAAGGTGACCTCATCATGGCAGCCGATGCTGCCACCGACTCAGCGATTGCATTTTTTGTGCGTTACACCTCCGGAGTCATTTGCGTATCGCTCGATGGAGACCGTTGCGCAGATCTCCGCTTGCCGCCAATGGTGCCGCCAATGGCCAACAGCGAATCACAAGGAACCGCGTTCACGGTCACCGTTGACCTGCGTTCAGGCACGACGACCGGTATTTCTGCTGCTGACCGGGCGGCAACGATCACCGCGCTCGCTGACCGTTCGGTTCCGGCCGAAGAATTCAATCGACCTGGTCATATCTTTCCGCTTCAGGCACGTCCCGGGGGTGTTCTGAAACGAGCTGGCCACACCGAAGCAGCCTTAGACCTTGCCCGTCTTGCTGGTCGCGAAGCGGCAGGAGTGCTGTGCGAGCTTGTTTCCGAAGATGGGTCGATGATGCGCGGCCCAGAACTTCGGGCATTTGCTGATGAGCACAATCTCAAGTTCATCTCAATCGCCGATCTCATCAGGTATCGCCGCCGCAGCGAGAAACTCGTTGTCCGGTCGGCCGAGGCCCGGGTGCCCACCGAATTTGGCGAATTTCGCTGCTATTCATTCCGCAGTCTGTTGGATAACGAAACCCACCTTGCGTTTGTGAAAGGCGATGTCAGCGACGAATCGAGCGACGAGCCCGTTCTCGTTCGAGTGCACAGCGAGTGCCTCACCGGCGATGTCTTTTCAAGTGTGAAGTGTGATTGCGGACCACAGCTCAGAGAAGCGATGCGACGTGTTGCAGAAAAAGGTCGAGGTGCAGTGGTCTACCTTCGTGGTCATGAGGGTCGAGGTATCGGTATTAGCCACAAATTGCGTGCCTATGAGCTTCAAGATTCAGGACTCGACACGGTTGACGCGAATCTTGAACTCGGTCTCCCGGTCGATAGCCGCGAGTACGGCATCGGCGCCCAGATCCTCGTCGAGCTCGGGGTGCGACGCCTCGAGCTCATGACGAACAACCCTGCCAAGTACGGCGGTCTCGACGGCTTCGGGCTCACCATCGAGGGCCGGGTGCCGATCCATGTGCCGGTGCACCCCGAGGCCGAGCAGTACCTGATGACGAAACGCGAGCGCATGGGGCACACCAGTCCGGAGGAGGACCGGTCGTGAGTCGCGAGGGTTCCTCCTCTCCCGCCCCGGTGGTCGACGGCTCCGGTCTGCGCGTCTGCCTGATCAGCGCGCGCTTCAACGACCGCATCGTCGACGCCCTGGCCGAGGGCGCGCGACGTGGCCTCGAGCGCTGCGGGGTGAGCGAGGTCACCGAGATCACCGTTCCCGGCGCCCTCGAGATACCCGCCGCCTGCGACGCGGCAGCGAGACACCACGACGCGGTGATCGCTCTCGGTTGCGTCATCCGCGGTGAGACCTACCACTTCGAGGTGGTGGCCGATGCCAGCGCCCGCGGTGTCATGGATGCCGGTCTTCGCAACTCGACGGCGATCACCAATGCGATCCTGACCGTCGAGAACCTCGCCCAGGCGGAGGCACGATCGGGGCCGGGCGACGACAACAAGGGTTTCGAGGCCGCCCTCGGGGCGGTCGAGTTGGCCCGGGTGCTCGCCGATCTGGCCTGAGTGAGCACCCGAGCCGGGTCGGAGCCGACCCCGACCCGATCGGTAGGGTCAGGCCATGGTGCAGCCCCATGAACTCGGTCCGTTCTTCGAGGACTTCACGGTCGGGGCCGAGGTGCCGCCGCTTCCGACCCTCACCCTCACCGAGGCCGACAACTCCGCCTATCGCGCCATCACCGGCGACCAGCACGCCCTGACCGCCGACCGGAGCCTCCTCGCGGCCGTCGGCGGCAGCGG
>CALCBR010000011.1:0-23018 GCA_937897105.1 uncultured Acidimicrobiaceae bacterium
GAATCGACGCCGCCTCGCGGATGCTGAACCACCTCGTCTCGGTCGTCGTATGGATCATCACCCTGATCGTCGTCTTCCACGTGCTCGAGGTGGACGCTGCCTTCTTCCTCTCCTCGGCCGGCTTCCTCGGCGCCGCGGTGGCGATCGGCGGCCAGCACAAGGTGAACGACTACCTCACTGGACTTCTCGTGCTGTTAGAGGATCGATACGGAGTTGGGGACACGATCGAATGGGAGTCTCCAGTCGGTACTGAACTTTCAGGTCTCGTCGAATATGTGGGCATTTTCACCACGAGAGTTCGAGATGCGAAGGGTTCGGTTCACGTGCCGAATTCTCAATTCAACATGTTGAGAAATATGTCGCAAGAACCAGTGGTGACGACACTTCGTATCCGGGTCGACGACACGCCCCCGATGCATCGAGTTGAATCGACGTTAAAGGATCTTGCTGGATCCGCCGGATTGACCGAAGTGCTATTCATTGACGACATTGCGTCATATCGGGAGGTAACCGGAGAGATCTCCATCGATGTGGCGACGTCGCGCCCATTAGAGCCAAAAGAGATCGATCGCCTCATTCGCCGCGCTGAGCGGGCATTGCACGAAGAGTAGGTGCTGTGGAGCTTTGTCTAGCTCGAGAGACGAGCAGCCCGAGCCTCAGCGGCTCTTACGCGACGGATTGCCCGTCGTTCTTCTTCTGAATGGCCTCCCCAAACGCCGGAGTCTTGGTTGGTTTCGAGGGCGAAATCGAGGCATGCGTTGCTCACCGTGCAGCTTGTACAAAGACGCTTCGCCTCCTCGATCGCAACAACCGCGCTGCCGGTCGTTCCGATGGGGAAGAACAACTCCGGATCAGTGTTTCGGCAGAGTGCGTCATCACGCCACTCATCTTCGGCCGTTGATCGCACATCAAGATGTCCGGTGGTTGTCACATTCACTCCTCAAGGGTGGAGGGTCGGATGCTGGGTTTACGTTCAAAATCTCGTCACTTGCACACCAGATTGAGAATTCGAAGCCGAAGAGAAGGTAGAGCGAGTTTTGGTCACCTGGCAAGAGTCTCGAGGCGGATATCTCGTCACGAGTTCCTATACCCCCATCTCTTAAAGTGATAGCTGGGGGCCTTCGAAGGTCCGATAACGATCACCCGTTTGCGAGGTCATCAACTCATTACCCTTGAAGTGTGACCCTCATCTTTGCTCACCGGGGAGCTCGGCTTGCCGCCCCCGAAAATACTGAGGTTGCATTTCAGCTCGCGGGCGAACTCGGTGCCGATGGAATCGAACTCGACGTGCGGCTCACCGCCGATGGCGTCGCAGTGATTCATCACGATCCGCACCTCGCTGATGGGCGAGAGGTTCACGAGCTTGACTTACGCGCCTTACCGTTTTCGGTCCCGACACTTCATGCCGGCCTCGACGCCTGCGGGTCATTAACGGTGAACATCGAACTCAAGAATTCGAGATACGACCCCGCGTATGACAGTGATCTCGCTGTTGTCCACCGGGTGATCGAAGAACTCGATACCCGAGCTCATGACCCGAGTCGATGGCTTGTCTCAAGTTTTGACCTTGAGACCCTCAACGAGTTCCACCGGTTGCGCCCTGAAATCCCAACCGGATTTCTCACCAGTCGCAAGCCGGAAGCCGGCCTCTCGTCAGCGGTGGAACATGCTCATTCTGCGTGGCATCCGAGGTGGGAAGACCTCACCCCAGAGCTTCTCCTCGCCGCTCACGATCTTGGAATTCGAGTAAACGTCTGGACGTGCAACGAACCAGATGATCTTGAGCGCCTCATCAATTGGGGCGTCGATGCGGTGATCACTGACGCTCCCGACGTTGCGCGAAGCGTCAGAGATCGACTTCGCTAGCCGAGCCCGGCCACACCAGTCGAACGGCATCCTCGACGTAGTCAATGTCGAGCGTCTCGGTGTCTCCGAGGTAGTCACCATCGACCTGAAACGGAATCCGGATGTCATCATCGGCCGCAGAAATGTGAAGGTGATGTGCAGGTGACCACTCGGTGACATCTCTGACGGTCGCAACCGAGCGTCCACGAACCGCACTCATGAGAGCAGCGCCCAACGTGGGAAGTCGCAGAGACGAAAATGTGACCGCAGTAAGTCCGCGTTGGAGACGGGCACCTGGGGCGAGATCGAGAGGCCGATTACCCAGATATGTGTACGGTCCTGTGTTGAGGACGACTGTGAATAGCCCGGGAAGTCTTTGGCCAGTTGAAAGGTCGTCGATAGCAAACTGCGAACGAGACCGGTCGTAGCCTCTCGCCCACGTCATTGCGCTGCTCCAAATGAATAATGGATGGCCGAGCCAGCGTTTCAGCGAGGCGTGACGTTCAACGTGAGCAACAACCGCTGCATCAAATCCGATCCCAACATGAAAACAGAAAAAGCGGCCGTTGACTCGCCCGAGACCGATCGGCTCGACCCGATCCTCTTGGAGCCCGGCGAGCAAAGCATTCGTTGCGACGACCGGATCGTTCGCCATCCCAATCGTTCGCGCAAAGACATTGGTAGACCCGCCGGGAAGAACGGCGAGAGCGGTCGTTGTGCCAGCGAGCCCGGTGGCAACCTCGTTGAGTGTGCCGTCGCCGCCAAAAGCGACGACCGCATCGAGTCCGCGGCGAGCGGCATCTTGGGCAAAGCGGATGGCATGCCCTCGCCGATTTGTCTCGACGATTTCAACCTCATGGTTCCGAGACAGCAGTCGGTGGACAACAACGGTGTTGCGCGCGTTCACCGATGAGGCGAACGAGTTGACGACGAGCAGCAGGCGCACGAGGCATGAAGGTATCAGGGACTTCTGAGGTCGGGTTGGGGCTAGGGCTACCCATGGGTAAGAATGTGCTCTATGAAGGTCATCGTATGCGTAAAGCAGATCCCGGATCCGGCCCTCCCAGGAGAGCTTGACCCATCAACCAACACGTTGAAGCGTGACGGAAAACTCATTCTCGATGAGTCAGACAGCTACGGCGTCGAAATGGCGCTGCAGCTCGTCGACGCAGCAGGCGGCGGCGAAGTTGCGCTCGTCTCAATGGCTCCAAACGACGAAATGTCTGGAATGCGAACCGCTCTTGCAATGGGCGCAGCACAGGGTCTCTTAGTGTCTGACCCCGCTCTTGCCGGCTCAGATGCCTTGACGACCGCCAAGGTTCTCGCCGCTGCGGTGCAACGACTCGGAGGAGCAGACCTCGTTCTCGCAGGAACGGAGTCATCTGACGGCTACACCGGCACTGTGCCAGAACAGATGGCCGAGGCACTCGGGCTTCCCTCTGTGACGTTTGCAAAGAAGGTGACCGTCGATGGTTCAACGTTGAACGTTGACCGCCAGACCGAAGCCGGCTACGACGAAGTCACCTGCCCGCTCCCGGCACTCGTCAGCGTGACGGCCGGTGTGGTCGAGCCTCGCTATCCGAGCTTTAAGGGCATCATGGCCGCAAAGTCAAAGCCGGTCGAGACCGTGACCGCGGCAGATCTTGGCGTCACCCCAGTTGGCTGGGAAGGTTCTGGTCAGACAGTTGCATCGGTGGAGCAGGCTCCCGCACGCGAAGCAGGAACCATCATCGAAGACGACGGTGAATCATTCGGCAAGATCGTCGAGTACCTCGAGACCATCAAGGTCATCTAAGAAACGCAACAAGCAACGAACGAGTAGAGAAGACAGGAAACTGAACATGGGCATCAGCAACATTTGGGTTTTTTCACAGGAATCAAACGGAACAGCAACATCAGGCACGCTCGAACTCCTCACGCATGCTCGCTCTCTTGGCGGAAGCGTGACGGCGTTCGTCGGTGGTGACGCATCAGCAATCGCAGGAATTCTGGGCGAGTACGGTGCAACAAAGGTGTACGCGACCGGTGACCTTGGGGGTGCGCTTCCAGGTGCGGCCGTTGCATCGGCAATGAAGGCGGTCATCGATGGTGGTGATCCCCCAGATCTCATTTTGTTCCCGCAGAACTATGAGGGCCGAGACGTCATGTCACGGCTCTCCGTCAAGGTCGACCGCACGGTGTTGACGAACAACGTCGCCGTTGCAGTCGACGGTGACACCGTCACCGTGACGACGCCAGTCTTCGGTGGCAACACGTTGGTGAGCACCTCATTTTCAGGTTCTGCTCCATACCTTGCTGCATTCCGTCCGAAGTCATTCGCCGCAGAATCAGCTGGCGGCGGGGCAGCAGAAGTTGTGGCCGCTCCGGTGCCAGACCTTGGTTCGACCGGAGGCGCGACAGTTACCGCAGTGCATGTCGAAGAGTCGACAGGTCCGAAACTCGACGAGGCTGACGTCGTCGTCTCAGGTGGTCGTGGGCTCGGCGAGGCTGACAAATTCTCGATGGTTGATGACCTCGCAAAGATCCTGAAGGGCGCCGCTGGCGCATCGCGTGCAATCGTCGACGCCGGTTGGGTGCCGTACTCGATGCAGGTTGGTCAGACCGGCAAGGTTGTGAAGCCCAACGTGTACATCGCTGCAGGAATCTCCGGTGCGACTCAGCACATGGTGGGCATGAAGGGCGCGAAGAACATCATTGCGATCAACAAAGATGCCGAAGCACCGATTTTCGGTGTCGCAGACCTCGGCATCATCGGCGATGTTCACAAGGTGCTTCCGAAGCTCATCGAAGCACTTGAGGGTCGAGGCTGAGCGACCGGCAGACGCCGGTACCAGACGATTCCCTAATCGACATCAATCGCGCTGAACGCCCACGAGACTCCTGTCTCTGGGCATTCTGCGGCGAGTCGCAGTTCCCAGCCGGTCGACGGTTCCCATGAGTCCCATTCGAACCATCGGAGTTGGCCGGCCATTCGGCCAAATTTGCTGAGGTCATATGACCATTCGACGTCAACGATCGCTGACAGCAGCCACCACAGACTGAAGCGCCCCGTAGCTGACCCCCGTCGTCTCCCGTGAGCGCCACCTGACGCCCCTGCCCACATCAAAATGTCAAGTGCTTGCGCGGAGGACATTTCTCGTGTCCTCGCTCGCCCGACACCTGTCGCAGCAATTGCCTCTCTGGCAGAGCCCTCAACGCAGGTCACTTCAGATCGCCCATTCGACTGGTCTGTCCACATTTCAACCATCTGCGCGAACGCCACCTGAGTCTCTGTATCGTCAAGTGGCTTCACATCAGCCGGCAACTCAAGAGTGGTCATAGGGGTCAACAATGTTGGGCGATCGTGATGAGCGCCATCGTCGTCGTAGATGGCGACTGAGTAGCTCGGTTCCCATGGCTGAAGGTCGATCGGTATGTCAATCACGGGTACGAGATCGCGGCGAGCCGCTGCGGGAATGTCCTCACCTCGAAGGCTTCGCTCATGTGCGAAGTATGTGCTGAGAGGTCCAGGAGCCAAGTGCGAGCCAAGACCTTCCCATGAGTGGTGCACAGCTGCGACCTCGCTGAGTGGACCTGGTGTGAAGCGACCGGCGTCCTCCTCCATCACCATTGCGCACCATTCATCGGGTGCCCATAACGCGAGGCGATACTCTGCGAGCGTTGCGGCGGGCCATAGCTGGCGTCCGGTGTCGACTGCCGCTATGCATGACCGTCTCGTTCTTACGAGACCGTTCCAGTCTCGGAGTTCGGTGCGGCGGTCGATGAGCCGAACGAGTTCATCAAGATCGGCACGATGAACCGCAGCGTCAAGTTCGTCGTCAGGGTGAACGTCGGCAGGCATTACACAAGGGGCCAGGGGTAGCGGTGGCCTGTTTCATCGATCGGAAATTCTCCGAGTTCTGCTGTGAGTCGGCAGCGCTCTCGAAGTGCTTCCACCTCGTGACGATCGAGGAGTTCATCGAGTTCCTCTGGTGGGTGATCTGCAAGATTGGCGAGAGTCTCCCGATGCTGAGCCGCGATCGGCTCTCCGCCGAAGTCCCAGATGACGGTTCGGAGTTTGTCGTCAGCTGCGAAACATAATCCGTTATCGATCGCCCACACATGGTCATGGGCAAGCAGGCAGTGACCACTTTTCCGATCGGTGTTATTTGCCGCAAGATCGAGAATCGCGATTCCTCGCAATTCGTCGTGAAGGTCATCTCGCGACTCGTAGATGGTGAAGTAATGCTCCGAGTGATCTGCGTCGACAAACCACTGGACAGAGCCGACTCCCAAAGGACCATCGCGGATGATGGTCGGAGGAACGGCGCCGATACCAAGTGCCTCGCTCACCACGTAGGCGGCACGCTCGCGTCGATGGAGGCCGGGCTCAAAATCCCAGAGAGGACGCTCGCCGCGAATCGGCTTGTAAATCGCTCTATATTCGCTATCACCAGACCGCACAAACACGGCAAATGTGGCATTTGAACTCCATGGCATCCGACCTTCGATTTCAAGGTCGGCAGACATGAGAATTTCGATGCGGTCTAATTCATCCGCGGACATACGTGCCCATCTGGATCAACGACACCATCACACCAATGGCATGGAGGACGTCCTGCCGACACGGCGGCATCGGCATGCTCGCAGAACGCAATCGCTTGCCCCCGTGTAATGGAGAGTCGAATTCGTCCGAGCTCCTCGTACTCAACTTCCTCGTCGGTGTCACCCATCTCAGCAAGTTCAAGAATGAGGCGGTCGTTGTGAGCGTCGTACCCGAGTGCGATGCGGCCAAGCACAAAGGCCGGATCACCAGGGTTCGATAGGGCCATCGAACTTGCGATCGGGCGCTCATCCGCTGGCGGCAGGTCTTGTAAAACATTCATGAGATATTGCGAGATAGCAGCAACCTGCAACTTCTCGCATTTCACGTGATAGTTCGAGCCCTCACCTGACATTTGGAGGAAAAATGTTCTCTGGCCCGGCCGCCCGATGGCGCCCGTCGTGAAAACCTCGACGTGTTCGAGAGATGCATCGATCGGGTTCATGACAGCGCAAGATCTCCAATTGGTCCGGCGGTGGTGTTCACTGCGAGCACCGCTGGCCCGTGTGGTGACCATGCGAGAGCTGATATCGAGCATGTGGAGATGACAATTCGTTGGAAGAGATCAAGATGGGTGCCGACTGCGTGCGCAACGGCTGCTTTGATTGGGTCGGCGTGTGAGACGCACACGATGGTGCCACCGGGATGGGCGCTGCGAAGGCGATCGAGCGTCGACACCATGCGAACCTGCATTTCAGTGAAACTCTCGCCATTAGGAAACCTGAACGTTGACGGCGCACGCTGCACCGTCGACCACTCCGGCAACTTTGAAAGCTTCGACAGTTGGGCGCCGGTCCAATCTCCGAATTCGCACTCGAGCAAGCCTCGGTCAACCTTTGCCTTGAGGCCTCGTTGAGCGGCAATCGGTGCTGCAGTCTCGCGGGCCCGTTCAAGAGGTGAGCAGTAAATTGCGTCGACACGAGCGAGAGCGGCGATTCGCTCGGCAGCAGTCTTTGCCTGATCTCGTCCTGTGTCAGAAAGTGAAAGCCCTTTTGCGCGACCGGGAAGCACTTTGCCAGTCGTTGGCGTGTTCCCATGGCGAACGAGAAGGATCGTGGTGAACGCTGGTGCTGCGGTGCGAGATTTTGCCATCGATCTGCAAACCTACAACGGAAGTAGGAGCGACGCATGAGCGAGAACAACACCACATCGATCGATAGTTTCGAGCAGCTCGAGGCCGATATCACGGGTTGCCGTTCATGTTCTCGTCTGGTCGAGTGGCGAGAACTTGTCGCGGAAGAAAAGCGTGCCGCGTATCGCAATGAGGACTACTGGGGAAAGCCGGTTCCAGGGTTTGGTGACCCATCGGCTCGGATCGTCTTTCTCGGTCTCGCGCCAGCCGCACACGGAGCAAACCGCACCGGCCGGGTGTTTACCGGCGACCGCAGTGGCGAATGGCTGTTTCGGGCGTTGTATCGGGCGGGGCTGGCCAACCAGCCGGAATCACTGTCGCTTGACGACGGGCTTGAACTTCGCGACGCATGGGTACTTGCGGCGGTTCGCTGCGCCCCTCCGGCAAATAAACCGACAACCCAAGAACGAGACACCTGTGAGCCGTTTTTAGACCGCGAGTTTGCGTTGCTGACAAATTGCGCCGTTGTCGTATGCCTTGGGGCCTTCGGCTACCAGGCGGCGTGCAGACATTTCAACATCACGCCACGACCAGCGTTTGGTCACGGTGTTGTGGTTCCAGCGTCCGACACGCACCCTGCGCTCGTGTGTTCGTTCCACCCGAGCCAACAAAACACATTTACAGGAAGGTTGACCGAGCAGATGTTTGACGATGTCATTGAGAAGGCGAGCAAGATCGCCGATAGCCTCACTTCCTCGTGAGCACACAACGGCGACCACTCTTCTCGTTAGCACTTGCTGCCCTCGTTGCGGTGAGTGCCGTCGGATGCTCGAGTCCTCCTCCAGCCCGCCTCGTGGCGATCGAAATGATCGAGACCCTTCGAGGGACAAAAGACGACAACGGTGTTGATATCACCGACGCAGAGATCGAATGCATGCTCGACGTGGTCGAAGCAATGTCAGAAGAAGAGGTCGAGACGATCGCCGTAAGTGGAGATCAAATCGTGCTCGACTCGTTTAGCTCGAAACTTTCTGCCTGCCGCGGCGCCTGATCAACTCGCAGGAGTTGGGGCCGGAGCTGCAGCTTTCTTCTTTGGTGGTGGAACGCCAACTGCAGGAGCCGGATCAGCATCTTTAGGCCAGCGACGCCGGCTGACAATCGACAGCATGCGGAGCAATTTCATCGCTTTTTCGTCTTCTTGAGCCGGGCGGGCCTCGATTGCGCCATCGGCGATCATGCGCTCGATCACCTCAACTCCAAGGTCGGTGCGCACAATCGTCAGGGTCCAGTCATTGTCTTCGCCGATACCGCCGGTGGAAATATCTGCGTGCTCCGCCGCAAAGTCGGGGCAGTGGTTGCAGCCCTGGCGAGTCCAGCCGTGGCATTCCTTGAGATCGATCTCGTGATACGAGCCGTCTTTCATCCAGATCTGGAAGGCACCTTTGATGTTCATCTTCACCATGTCTTGCTTCTTGAGGCCGTATTTGGCTTCGAAGAGCTCGCTGAAGATTGCGTCGTCGAAGGTTTTCGAGCAGAGAAGTCCAATGTTGAACTGGAAGGGCTTTGACACTTTGCCGGCCTTCCTGTCCCACATCGTCGGGGGAGAAGATGTTTGGCAGCCCATTCCTACGAGGGCGAGACGCTCGTGGCCAGCGGCTTTCGCCTCTGGCAATGCAAGCGGATTCGCACAGTAGGTGTAGCGACTGCCGGCGGTTGCAAGAATTTCTTCGCGGGTTGACACGACGACCGGTTTGGCCTTCCAGGCATCATCGTCTTCGACACCAGAGACCAGAGCGGCATCGATGTAGTCATGTTCACGGAGCCAGATCAGCATCGCTGATACGAAGCCGCCGTCTTGACCCATTTTGTGCACCATGTCGTCACTGGCTCGGGTGAGCAGCAATTGCTGCCAGATACCCGCCATTTCATTTGGCTCACGAACGCGACCGAAGAGGTGCATGTCGGCGGCAGGCTCCCACGCGCCGAAGCGCGGGCACGCTCGTGTGCAGGTGGTGCAACCCTTCTCACCATGAACACAGTTGTCGGGCCCGAGTTCAGATTCGAGATGGAATGGCAGATATTTGCCCTCCTCATGCTCGTAACCGATGACGTCATGTGGACAGGTGACGACGCAACCCGAGCACCCCGTGCAGAGACCGGTGTCAATGACTTCGGCTTTGAGTTCTTTCCACTGGGCGGTCCAACGGCTTGGAGCGGCAGGCTTCTCGGTCGTGCTCATGAGTACAACGTAGGCGATGAAGGCTGCAACGGCGCATCTGGCACCGCTGAATCTCTATATCGCGGAAGGCCCCTCTTCACCGGTGCGGATTCGCACGATTCGCTCAACAGCGGTTACCCATATTTTGCCGTCGCCAATCTTGTCGGTGCTCGCAGCATTGGCGATGGTGTCGACAACCAAGTCGACCTGTGACTCTTCGACGACCAGTTCGAGACGAACCTTTGGAACAAAGTCGATCTGGTACTCGGCACCTCGGTAGGTCTCGGTATGGCCGCCTTGGCGACCGAAACCTCGAACTTCGGTCGCGGTCATGCCAGCAATGCCGTTGCTTTTGAGCGCGTCCTTCACTTCATCGAGCTTGAACGGTTTGATGACTGCGGTTATGAGCCTCATGTCTACATCATGCCTGATATGCGGACTCTGCGTGTTGGCTTTGGTCAAGCCCGACCCGCTCGGCTGCTTCATCGATACGGAGGCCCATCGTCCCGTCGATCACTTTCGCAATGATGAAGGTGACCACAAATGAGTAGGCCATCACCGCAAGCGCAGCGACGGTCTGGTCAATGAGGAGCTCTGCGCCTCCGCCGTAGAAGAGTCCGTCGACGCCACCGTCATTCACCGAGGTATCTGCAAAAAGGCCGAGCAAGATCGTTCCGATGAGGCCACCGATGAGGTGAACCGCAATGACGTCGAGTGAGTCATCAAAGTTGAATTTGGCTTTCAGTTGCAGCGCGGCGTAGCACAGCACTCCAGCGATTCCACCGATGATGAGCGGAGAGGCGCCGCCGACAAAACCTGCGCATGGCGTGATTGCAACGAGACCAGCAACCGCGCCTGAGGCTGCACCCAAGGTGGTGGCGTGACCTGCGATGCGTCGTTCGATGAGGAGCCATCCGAGCATGCCGGCTGCAGCGGCAAGGTGTGTGTTGACGACCGCTTGCGCTGCAACACCGCTTGCGGCGAGGGCTGAACCAGCGTTAAATCCCATCCAGCCGAACCAGAGAATGCCGGTGCCGAGCACCGTGTAGGGAAGGTTGTGAGGCGGCATTGGTTCAGCACCGTGGCCGACTCGATTACCGATAACGAGTACCACTGCCAGCGCTGCCACACCGGCATTGATATGAATCGCTGCACCGCCCGCAAAGTCGAGAGCTCCCATCGAGAAGATCCAACCGTTTTCGTTCCACACCCATCGGGCAACGGGGAAGTACACGAGTAGCGCCCAGACGCTGATGAGGACTGCATAGGCTCCGAACTTGAGGCGATCGGCAGTTGCTCCGGTGATCAGCGCCGGGGTAATGACCGCGAACATCATCTGGAATGCGACGAATGCAAGCGTTGGGATTGATCCCGAGGCACCGGAGGTGTCAGCGAGAAATGCATGGCTGAAGTCACCGATAAGCGATCCTTCGCCACCGAATGCAAGCGAGTAGCCAACGGCCGACCACAGCACGCTGATGATTCCCATCGAAAAGATGTTTTGCATCAGCATTCCGAGTACATGACGTGAGCGCACCATTCCGCCATAGAAGAAGGCGAGGCCAGGTGTCATGAAGAGGACGAGAGCGGCTGAGATCAGCACCCACGCGGTATCACCGGTATCGATAGTCATGCCGGGGACCGTAGGCACGACATGTTTCTGGAATGTTTCGAGAATGTTCGGATTTGGTCTTCACCGAACGCGCAACTCCCGGATCGCAATGCGATCCGGGAGCGCCCCTACTCCGCACAACGCAGGAAGGGGACGGGCGACGGTGCCTTCGGCCTCGGGTGTTAAACGGCCTGTGGCCCCTCCTCGCCTGTGCGGATTCGAACGAGTCGCTCCACTTCGGTGACCCAGATCTTTCCGTCACCTATTTTTTCGCTGCTCGCTGCAGATGAGATGGCATCGACAACCTCGCCAACGACGCCATCGTCGACGACCACATCAATGCTGACCTTTGGAACGAAGTCAATTTTGTACTCGGCACCCCGGTAGGTCTCGGTGTGTCCGCCTTGGCGTCCGAAGCCCCTGACTTCAGTGACGGTCATTCCGGTCACACCGATTGTTTTGAGTGCGTCCTTGACCTCATCAAGTTTGAACGGCTTGATAATTGCAGTAATGAGTTTCATGAGATGTTGTTTCCTTTCGGGGAGTACTCAGGAGCCGACGGAGACTGAGTCTCCGCTGTAACCAGCAAGTCCGTGCTCGAGAACGTCGAGGCCTTCAATTTCTTCTTCTGCTGAGACTCGAAGCCCGATGGTGGCTTTGATGACAGTGAAGAGAATGGCGGTGGTGATCGTGACCCACGCAATGATGATGATCAACATGACGGCCTGCATGCCGAGCTGGTCAAATCCTCCGCCGTAGAACAGTCCTGCGTCTTCCCGGCCCAAGAAGGCATCGTCATACTTCGCAAAGAGCCCGATCGAGAGGGTTCCCCAGATGCCGCAGACACCGTGGACCGAGATCGCACCGACCGGGTCGTCGATCTTCACCTTGTCGAAGAAATACACCGAGTAGACAACGATGATGCCTCCGATGCCTCCAATGAGGGCGGCTGGGAGTGGGTCAACCGTTCCACACGGAGCGGTGATCGCAACGAGTCCCGCAAGGGCACCGTTGCCAACCATGGCGACGTCAGGCTTGCCGGCCTTGAGCCAAATGGTGGCTGCCGAGAACAATCCACCTGCTGCGGCTGCGAGCATCGTGTTGACCGCAACCGACATGACGTACTGGTCGGCGGCAAGCTCCGACCCTGGGTTGAACCCGAACCATCCCAGCCAGAGGATGAAGACACCAAGGATGGCGAAGGGGATGTTGTGGCCGGGGATGGCTCGGGGAGTTCCGTCTGGTGAGTATTTGCCAATTCGAGGTCCGAGGAACATCGCTCCCATGAGAGCAGCGATACCGCCGACCATGTGAACGATGCCTGATCCGGCGAAGTCGGAGTACACAGCGTCGCCGATTGACATTTGGGCGATGAGTCCGCCACCCCAGGTCCAGTGGACGACAACTGGGTAGATGAAGGCACACATCACGAGGCTGAACACCAGGTAGGCAGAAAACTTTGTACGTTCCGCCATGGCGCCAGATGCGATGGTGACGGCCGTTGCGGCAAACACCGCCTGGAAGAAGAATGTCGTGGCCGGACTCAAGCCGCCGTCGAAAGCGGAGTAGTCGTCGTAGCCGCCGAGGAAAAAGTTTCCACTTCCAAGCCACTTGCTACCGCCTGAACCAAAGGCGAAGGCGTATCCGGTTGCAAAAAACGCAAGGATGCCAACGATGGCGTCTGCCATATTCTTCGCAAAAATGTTGACCACATTTTTCGCTCGGGTAAGGCCCGCTTCGAGTAGCGCAAAGCCCGCCTGCATGAAGAACACGAGGATGCCAGCAATAAAGACCCAGATGTTATTGAGCACAAGCTGGACATCGTCCGGGGTGAGTTCTTCGGCGAAGCCGATCGATGGAGTCAGGGCGACGAGCGCCGCTGTTCCACCGAGACCAGAAATAATTCGTAGAGCACGTGATTTCACGTGAACCTCCTCAGTAGTGATGGGATAAGGGGCGTCCCACCGGCCACGCTGCCCGGGACAAGGGAGAAGGTAGAGGGGGAAGTTTTCTCAAGTGTCGCCGAATTGTTTCGAGTTCGTGACCAGTTTGTTCAGTCGGTCAGCATCCACCCACGACGGCGAACAGTCACGATGCGCTCAGACCCGAGATGCCCACGTATTGCAGAGATGAGGGCATCACATCGACGATCGCTGAGTTCGGTGAGTTGCGCCTCACGAATGAGGTTGTAGCGGCTCACCACACGTCCTTTGTGGGTCTCGAGGACGGAATACACGGCATTTTCTTGGGGTGACAGCACGCTGGTTGCAGAACTCATCTTCTTATGCTCACCTTTGATCGTGACGCGAATGTTGGAGAAAAATGAACGGTGTGTTTCGAGGTCGGTTGCCAAGTCTGCGAAGAAGCACGGCAGAATACGTTTATGGATTTGACATACCCCCAAGAAGCCGAAGATTTCCGCGTCGAGATCAGTGGATGGCTAAAAGACAACCTGCCTGAAGGGTGGTTCGAGCCAGGGTTCACGATGAATGAAGAGGAAAAGGCCGAGTTCAACCGCGAATGGCCGAAGAAGCTCTTCGAAGGTGGTTGGATTTGCGCAACATGGCCAACCGAGTACGGCGGTAAGGGCCTCACCACGATGCAAGGTGTTGTCTTGGCAGAAGAATTTGCCCGTGCGCGCGCCCCGATGCGTGGTGACTTCTTCGGCGACACCCTCGTCGGCCCGACCTTGTTGCAGTGGGGAACCGAAGAGCAGAAGCAGCAGTTCCTTCCAGGAATTTTGAAAGGCGAAATCCGTTGGTGCCAGGGCTTCTCAGAGCCGAACTCCGGGTCAGACCTTGCCAGCTTGAAGACAACGGCAGTCCTCGACGGCAACGAATGGGTGATCAACGGCCAGAAAGTGTGGACCACTCAAGGTCATCATGCTGACTACTGCTTCTTGCTCACTCGCACAGACGCAGAGTCGCCGAAGCATGCAGGAATTTCGTATCTGCTTGTGCCGATGCGTCAGCCCGGCATCGAAGTCCGTGGCATCACCCAGCCCGACGGCACCGCCGAATTTTGCGAAGTGTTCTTCACCGATGCTCGCTGCCCGGCCGACAACGTTGTCGGCGGAATCAACAACGGGTGGAAGGTTGCGAACTCGACGCTCGCATTTGAGCGAGGTCAGTCCGCAACCACCGGTTACCGCCGGTTCGAAGAGGAGTACCGAATCCTTGCCAAGGTCGCAACCGAAAATGGCCGCATCAACGATCCGCAGATCCGTCAACGGCTGATGGAGTACTACACGAAAGTCCAGATTCTTCGCGTCAACGGACTTCGTAACCTCACGAGCACTCTCAACAAGAGCAAAGACATGGGCACGATTGCGCTTGGTGCAACGAACAAGATGTTTTGGTCCGAAATGCACAAAGCAGCGATGGAACTTGCGCTCGATATTTTCGGCGCCGATTCAATGCTGATCGATTCTGGGCCAGAGAGTGGTTCATGGCCAGGAGCGCTTCGCGACCGTCGACGCGACGGATACCCGGTGAGCGCAATGATGTCGTCATTCTTCTTCTCTCGATCGGAGACGATCTGGGGAGGAACGAGCCAAATTCAGCGAAACATCGTTGGTGAACGCGTGCTTGGCTTGCCAAAAGAACCTCGCCCTGAGTAGGCGCCGATGAATCGATCAGCGGCAGGCGTCGCTGAGAATACTTCCGCATCAACGCGTCTCGTCACGTTGCCGTTTGTTGCGGTGACAGCATCCATGCTGTTGTTTTTCCTGTATGTGGGAATGGCAATCGTTGCGATTCCTCGCTTTGTTGAGTTTGAACTCAACGGTGGCGAGATCGGTATCGGAGTTGCGATTGCGGCGTTTGCCATTGCGGCGATTGCAGTACGCCCATTTGTAGGTCGACTGAGCGACCGGTACGGACGACGAGCGTTGATGACAACTGGCGCATTGATCACCGCTGGCGCAGGAGTGTTGGCCGGCTTTGCGCCGAACCTTCCGGTCTTCCTGGCCTTCCGAGTGATGACGGGTTTAGGTGAGGCGGCGATTTTTGTTGCTGCAGCAACGTTGATCGCAGACCTTTCGCCGGAGGGCCGGCGAGCAGAAGGCGCAAGTTATTTGTCGGTAGCGGTGTACACCGGCATTGGCCTCGGTCCCGTGCTCGGTGAATGGGTGCTTGCTGATGACCGCTATCGCTTGCTCTTTGCTGTGGCGTCACTGTTTGCGGTCGCTTCAGCGCTGATGTCTCGGCTCATTCCTGCGAGGGTCGACCGCAAAGCACCCCGTTCAGACTCGAAAGCTTCGCTCTTTCATCGAGCTGCAGTTGCGCCGGGCCTCGTGCTGATGTGCACACTGGCCTCGTTTGCGGCATTTGGGGCGTTTATCCCAGACCACGCTCGTTCGGTCGGACTGTCGAGTGCCGGAGGATTATTCCTGGCTTACAGCTCGATCTCGTTGTTCTTGCGTTTGATCGGCGCCCGTCTACCTGATGCCCTAGGCGCGCATCCGATGGTGACGATTGCGTTGTTGTTCATGGCGGCTGGGATGACGGTCCTTGCCATGGTTCCGACGGTATGGGGGCTGTGGACTGCGGCAGTCCTTGTTGGTATCGCAATGGCGTTTAATTACCCGCCGCTGATGGCAGCGGTGATCGATGCAGTTCCTGAGTCTGAGCGCGCCGTTGCGGTGGGCTCGTTCACCGCGTTTTTTGAGATCGGTAGCGTGGCAGGCGGACTCATACTTGGCACCGTTGCCGAGTTTTATGGAAAGCGTGGCGGGTTCGCAGGAGCGGCAGTCATCGCCCTTGGCGGCCTCGTGATGCTGTGGACGATGTTGCCGAGGCGGCCGGTTCAGCGACCTTTTGCGCGTTGAGCCTGTTCGCGTCGCGCGCGAGCCTCGGCCTGCTTTTTTAGTTTGGCCTCTTTGCGGCGGGCTTTGATCTCGTCGCGTTCGTCAGAGTTGTCGTCGTTGCGCAGCGGAATGACTGTGCTTGCTTCAACCGCCGGAAGGCCGAGTGTTTCGTCAGATTTGAGAATCTCTCGGATGATTGCTGCGGCAGGAGCTTCGCCAGCGATCGTCGCGGCGAGCATGATGCGAGTCGCAGGGATGCCATGGCGTTCGATAATTCCTGGAAGCACTTCATTGAGGTCATCGGTACTCGGGTAGTCAGCGGCGTCGCCAAGCTCTTCGATGCAATCGGCGAGGCAAGCGTCGGTGAGAACGATGGCTATGCCTTCCATCGTGCCGTCGAGACGTCCGCGGCTCACTCCATCTCGAATTCTCACCGCATCGGGCTCACCGCCGACGAGCTCAGTGAGCGCTTCTATGTGGTCTTCATCGAGAGCCTCGACAAGAGCGGTGACGTCTTCGTCGGTCGCAACAGCAAATGTCCGATCGAGAAGACCAAGAGTCTGGAGACGGTTCTTCACCTGGTTCACCCGAACAAGGCTATCTGCGACTATCGGGTGGCTGTTGTTTGCACCTTTCAGGTGACAGAGATATCCCGTAACGGCGAGGTGTGGGTAGTAGATGACAGGCTAATGAGACATTGCCCAGCGTGGTTTCAGCGCTGAGTGATTCATTCGTGGAAGCACGTGTTCTGCGAATAGGTCACACTCTTCCCGGTGTGGGTAGCCCGAGAGGATGAACGCTCCAATGCCAGCCTCTTCGTAAGCCTGCAGTTTTGCCAGAACCTGGTCAGGGTCACCAACAATTGCGGCACCAGCGCCACTTCGCGCCCGGCCAATTCCGGTCCAAAGGTGGTCTTCGGCATAGCCATCATCGGTTGCTGACTCGCGAAGGGCCGCTTGGCGCTGCACCCCAACCGAGGCCGAATCAAGAGACTTGCCCCGAATCGCAGCACCCGCCTCATCATCAAGTCGTGAAATGAGCCGATCGGCCGCAGCCCGAGCTTCGTCTTCGGTTTCGCGCACGATGACATGAGTCCGCAACCCACAGATGACCTCACGGTCGTAGGCGGCCGCGCGATTCTGCATTTCTTCAACTGTTGACGAAACTGAAGCGACGGTATCTGGCCATGTGAGGAAGACGTCAGCTTCTGATGCGGCGACGTCCTTGGCATCCTCGGAGAATCCTCCGAAATACAGCGGTGGGCACTGACCGTTCAAGGTTGTTGCTCGAGGAGGGGCAACCGAAAGCTCAACGAAGTCTCCCTGCATCTCGAGCACCTCTCCTGAGAGCAGTGAGCGCAAACCGCGCATCCATTCGCGAGTGCGCTGATATCGGGGTCCTGACGCAAGGGTTTCACCCGGCATGTCAGATGAGATGACGTTGATGGTAAGTCGGCCGTTTGCGAACTGATCGATTGATGCGAGTTGACGAGCAAGTTGCGGTAGCCACATTTCACCGATGCGAACTGCGAGCAGTAGATGAATGTTGTCGGTGTGAGTAGCGATTGCAGCAGCAAACGCTGTCGAGTCGATGCCGAGGTCGTATCCCGAAGGAAGCAACACGCTGTCAAAACCATTTCGATCAGCTGCTCGCACGATGTCAGAGCAATGTGTCCAAGAACTCGCTAGATGGGTCTCCGGTACCCCAAGGTATTCGTAGTCGTCATCGCATAGCGCCCCAAACCATGCAACTTCGACCGGGTGGGGGCTCATGGGAGGGAAGTGCCCTCAGATGCTTGGATGATGGCATACACATCGTTGCGGTCAAGGTTGATGTTCGCTGATGTGTGAACGTGCGTAAGCCGCTCTGGGTTCTGTGTGCCAACGATCGCTATTGGTCGTGCCGGGTGCGAGAGCACAAATGCGAGAGCGACCCCCGCTCGTTCAGTTGCTTCTCGTTGAGCGAGGTCGTCGAGGGTGGCGAGCAGTTCTGGCCGAACGTCTTCGCCTGTCGCCAGACGACCGCCAGCGAGGGGGCTCCACGCCATAGGGGTGAGTCCGGTGGTCATGCAGTGGTCGAACGTTCCGTCTCGCAAGGGCGTGAGGTCGAGCGCCGAGTATTGCGGCTGCGTGGTGAGCATAGGAAATGGAAGGAACGATTGGAGGGCGATCGTTTGAGGGATGGTGTGATTAGAGACTCCAACTTCGCGAATTTTTCCTTCTTCCCGCAGCGACGTCAGTGTCGCAGCGAGGTCCTCAGGGTGCACGAACATGTCCGGTCGATGAATTTGATAGAGGTCGATAGTGTCGACCTGAAGGCGTCGCAGAGAGGCTTCGCACGCGGCACGGATTGCAGATGGCGACGAGTCATAGGGGGTGGGTGGGACGATGCCACCTTTCGTTGCCAGCACCATGCGTTCGCGAAGCTCTGGACGTTGTTGAAGAACCTCACCGAGGGCGGTTTCGACCGTTCCAAACCCGGTGCCATTCCAGTCGAGTCCGTACACATCAGCGGTATCGATGAGGTTGAGACCGGCGTCGAGGGCAGATTCGACGAGGTCGATGCGGCGTTGCAAGTCAGCGTCGGTGAATCGCCACATGCCAAAAGAGAACGGGCCAACTTCGCCGAGTTGGCCGAGTGAGCGGGAAGAAAGATCAACCAGATTCATGAGAGTTCCTGACGAGATCATTGAGACGAACGAGAGGGCTCGGCTCACCTTGTGTGACGTGCTCTTCCTACCTGCACCGACACAGATGGATGCGGAATCGCTGTCAGGAGCGCTTTATCCATTTCGAATCTGCGCTGACGTCTTCAACTTCGCCTCCAGCATCAGCCCAGCCGTTGAAGCCGACCTCGAGGTGCGCCACGTTGGTGTAACCGATGTCATTCAGCACCGCTGTGGCAAGTGCTGAGCGCTGACCGCCGGCGCAGTACAGCACGTAACGATTGTCGAACTTGAATTGCTCTCGGTAATACGGGCTATCTGGGTCGAACCAAAATTCGAGCATTCCCCGTGGGCTCGAGACCGCCCCGGGAATCGCGCCTTTCTCAAGGCGCTCACGGAAGTCGCGAATGTCGATGACAGTGCATGATCCGGCAGCAACTTCGTTTTGGAGTTGCTCAACGGAAAGTTCCTCAATTCGTGCCTTTGCTTCTCGCACGAGGTCGTTCACAGATGTTCTCATGTTCTCGACCGTAATTTCTCTGGCGACCGGTAAGCGCCATCGGAGCGCTGGCGGTACGACCTGGGGTCTGGGGTGACATCCGATGGTCGAATGGCGTCATGTGCGACGATTGAACGATGGCAGGGAATCCACACCTCAGTAGAGCACAGCAAAACGCACTTGCGAAGGCAGATGCCTCGGTGAAGGCAGCGGACACACTGAAGATCTTCGCCTACATCTTTTTTGTTGTAGTGATTCTGATTCCAGGTCTATTCGTCTCGTATTACTTCAATGAGAGCGACAAGGGTGGCCTGGTTATCTCTCTTGGGTGGCTCATTGGCGCTTTCTTGGTGGGGAGCGTTGTGCGGTCGGTCGGAGTTGTTCTCGCCAATACTTCAGAGATGGCAGCGCATTCGATTCGTCTCATAGTTGATGAGCAGTCCTCTGCCGCTGCGGGCGAAGCTTTTGATCCTCCGACGGAGTGACCTGCGTTGTGACGATCGCGGCAGGGGGTTCAATCGGTCGCAGCGTTGCTCTCGACCCAGATCTGGTGCGGTAACTGGTCGTCTCGTGTGGTCGACATCTTCTGATGAGGAAGATCTCTCGCACGAAGTGCACTAATCGGGTTTCGCATCACAAACTGTCGGAGTGGAACTACGCGATTCGGCAGTGTTGGTGTTTGGTGGCACGGGAGGCCTCGGCAGAGCGATTACCGCAGCTGCGGTCTCGAAGGGGGCTCGCGTGGTGACGTCTTCGCGTTCTGTGGGAGGTCCGGGAGGCGAGCAATTGCACGTGCCGGGCGATATCACCGCTGCTGACGACCGAGAGCGCATCGTGGATGCTGCGTTGGAAGAGCTTGGTCGACTTGATGTCGTCATCATTGCGAGCGGCGTTGTTGGTTTTGGACCGGTTGACATGACCCGATCTGACGCAATGCAGTCTCTCGTCAACGTCGACTTGGTGGGTCCGCTCGCCTTGTGCGGCCTTGTCGCACCGATGATGACTGACGGTGGAACCATTGGTGTCATCACTGGAGCCGTCGCCGATACAACCATGCTGGGCACCGGTGTGTACACGGCGGCGAAGGCAGGTTTATCGGCAGCGGTTGCGGTGATGGCGCGAGATTGGCGTCGGCAGGGAGTGCGCTGCCTCGATATCAGGCCGCCTCATACCGAAACCGGCCTGTCAGATCGTCCAGAATTTGGAACCGCTCCAAAACTTGGTGCCGGTCTCGCCCCTGACGTGGTCGCAGAAAGAATCTGGGCTGCCATTGAAGGTGGCGAGTCGGCTCTCGCCCCAAGTGATTTTGCCGCTACGTCATGACAGAGCCACGTCAGGTCTCCCTGCCCGCTGAGGCAGCGTCATCGATTGACCAGATCCTGGGCATCGTGCTCGATTCATTTATGGGTGGCTCGGCCTCTTCGCATGTTGGCGCATTTGGTTGGGGTTTCGACCTGGAGCGCGTCGTCGACCTCGAGCAGCGACTCCGAGACGTGTGGAGCCCAGAAGAACTCTCACGGGGCGATGGTGACGAGCGTCGAATGGAGCTCACGATGGAAGACGTTGCGCTCATTTTGCAGGGAATGGCATTTACCGAAGTGATGAGTGCCGATCTTCCCTGGATCGACATGGTTCGGTGGACATCAGACTTTGTGACCACCCAATTGCGGGCGCCGTGGACTGATGAAGAGTGGGAAGCGTTCGGGGCGATAGGCGGGTAGCGGCGTGACGTCACTGCGGCATCTCGGCATAGTTGCCGTCGATAAGTGACACACCGCTTGAGAGGGCTTCGAGCGCGAAGCCAGCGGTTCGTCGATAGCCGTCGGTGACCTCGAGAATTTCTTCGGGGCTGATGACATCATCGATGTGGTCGAAACCCTCTGGCGCACGCTCATGAACAAGGCGCATTGGCATTTCCGGACCGAGTCCGCGGTTTGCGAGCACGATTGCAGAGGTTGCGGGCCGCCGATGCGCCTCATAGATCGAAAGCGCATGGTCGGGGTCGTTGCGATGCGAGCGAATACATCCCGCAAGCACTCGTGCATCGAGAATTCCCTGCGAGGCACCGTTAGATCCGATGGGGTACATCGGGTGTGCGGCATCGCCGATGAGGGTGACGCGACCTTCGGTCCAGTAGTCGAGGGGGTCGCGATCAACCATGGGAAACAGGAACGTTCCTGGAGCAGCGCGGAGCAACTGCGGGATGTCGAGCCAGTCAAACACCCAGTCATCGAAACGCGGGGCAAAGTCATCGAGGTTGCCGGCTCTGTTCCAATCTTCCCGTTCAAGAAGTTCTCGGTCGTCAGTGCGGTACTCGGCGAT
This sequence comes from uncultured Acidimicrobiaceae bacterium, assembly GCA_937897105.1. Lineage (GTDB taxonomy): Bacteria > Actinomycetota > Acidimicrobiia > Acidimicrobiales > Ilumatobacteraceae > Casp-actino5. Next base: position 21,623 of record CALCBR010000011.1, read on the forward strand.
GAAGTTAACGAGCTGCTTTCCGTTGTCGAGGTCGCGAATTGGATAGGCAACAAATTTCTGGTCGGGATGACCCGCCCACACCATTGTTCGGCCGTCTAAAATGGGGTCATATTCGACGGCTCCACGCCACAGTAAGGCCCCATTCCATAACGGCATTCCCTCGTGGGGGAACCGTTGTTGGCGAACCGTTGAGTGAATTCCGTCAGCGGCGACAACGATGGCAGCATCTACTGACTCGGTGTCACCGCTACCGTCTCGGCATTCAAAATGGGCGGTCGCACCGCTGTCGTGGTGATCGATAGCGGTGAGGTGACGTCCGGGAACCACCCTGTCGGCGCCAAGTCGCTCGACTGCGGTGTCGTGAAGCACCATCTGGAGGGTGCCGCGATGAAGTGACAGCTGTGGCCACTGGTATCCAGCTGCACGTCCCCGGGATTCCTCCCAGATGAGCTGACCGCGTGCCGAGAAGTAGGCGAGGGTCGTGCTCGCAATGCCGACGCTCTCAAGTTCGTCGAGTACACCGAGCGCATCAAGTTCTCTAATGGCGTGAGGGAGCAGATTGATTCCGACCCCAAGCGGTTGTATCTCAGGTACTGATTCGCGGACAGCGACATCGATGCCTTCTGCGTGAAGGCTTAGCGCAGTTGCGAGGCCAGCTATGCCACCGCCGACAATGAGCACTTCATGCCCCATGTCCTCCTCCTTTACTCGCGTCGCAGACGACAGAGACAACGTTAGGTCGCCGACGAGCAGGATTCACAAACGCCGGAGATACGGACGTCGATTGACGTTGGAGTGAAATTTGTGATGTTCCCGACCTGCTTACGGAGGTTATTGATCGTTGGTGCGTCGAAGTGAGTGGTGGTGTCACAACGTTCGCAACGCAGGTGGATTACGGCGTCATCGTGAGCAGGTTCCCAAGTGCTGAGTTCGCCCTGGCGTGTTTCTCTCACGAGTTCGAGTTCTGCAAAAAGTGACAGGGCTCGATAGACCGATGATGAGTTGATTGATTCGTCATAATCGTGAACTCGCTGCAGGATGTCGGCTGCACTGAGGTGTGACTGCGCCTCGTCGAGAACTTGCCAAACGAGTGTGCGGGCGCGAGTGACTCGAAAGTCCTGAGCGCGCAGCACCTCGTCGATACTCATGGACGACACCTTACGGGCTGAGAAGAGCACCGTGTTACACGTTGCCCTACGACGGGTTTGAATTTCTCAGAGGAGAGACGCACATTCCAGCGGGGTTAATCCGGTGGGCATAAATTGCGAACGATTTGCAGTAAGTGCGCCCCCTCGCTACGGTCAAGGACGTGACGCACATTGCCATGCATGCTCCAGATGGTTTTTTGGAGCCGTCCGTCGCCGTGATTACTGCGGTGATTGCGCTCGTCACAATA
>CALCBR010000012.1:0-35036 GCA_937897105.1 uncultured Acidimicrobiaceae bacterium
TCGGTAGCTGACACAGGTGTTTCGCGCCCGTGCCTACCTCTGAACAATGAGCAAAACTGTTGGCTCCCTTGTAGTCCCTCGCTGCTGGCGTCGGCCATTGACGCATCGCGTCCGTCAGGGTTGTGCCCGGATGCATCACACCCGTCGTTGTCGTGTGCCTTGCGGATGCCCCAGAATCTCGAGCATTCGGCGTCGGCCACTTCTTCACCGCTTGAGTCAGCGGGACTCCTGCGCCGTTGCCGTTTATCCCCTTCGCCTTGAGGCGATCTCGCCGCGCCTTGAAGCTCTCGGGGCTCTCCCCGTCGTTGTGGCACGCCGCCGAGGGCGTCGGCCACTTCTGCTCCGCCGCCTCGTCCAGTTGCCGACGCCTTTGGCCTTCCTTGTTTGTCCCCTTGTAGTCGTTCGCCCCGGCGGTAGGCCAGGACGAAGATTCGCTGCCGCTGATGGGGGGCACCGACATCGGACGCTCGTACACAGCACCATTCCGCATCGAACCCGAGGGCGGCCAATCGTCCAAGGAATCGTCCAAGCCCATCCCGGGCAACGAACCCGCGCACATTCTCCACAAGGATGTATCGCGGTTCCATCTCGCCAGCAAGTTCGCAGAAAGCGTCGATGAGGTCTCGTTCATCAGTGGCACACGCGCAGAGCGGATGCCTGAAGATCGTGATGACCGAAGGCGCCTCCGAGTCATTTCGCTCGGTTATGGGAACGCCATCGAAGACGCCGAGGAGGTCGGGCTCATCGGGTGCGGAATCTTCGATGACAATCGCCACATTGTCGAGGACCGCGCTGAGTTCGTCCGGGATGAGATCGATTGCATCTTGAACGATGCGTTCGAATCGGTAGCGGGGTATCGGCTCCACCGAACTGACTAGTCGACGATTCGGAGTTCTGGACTGAAGACCTTCCGCGGGCGAAGGTCAACTGCGATGCGCTCGGCGATTGCCATGAATGCTTGGGCAGCCTCTGAGTCGCCATCAACTGCGGTGATTGGTTGTCCGTCATCTCCGCCCTCACGGAGAGCGGGCACGAGCGGCAGTTGGCCGAGAAGTGGAACTTCCAATTCTTCTGAGAGTTCTTGACCGCCGCCTGCACCGAACAGTTCGTAACGCGTTCCATCGTCACCGGTGAACCACGACATGTTCTCAATAACGCCTCGAACTGGCAGGTTGACTTTCTCTGCCATTGCGGCTGACAATCGTGCCACTTTTTGGGCTGCAGGCTGCGGTGTGGTGACGACGTACACCTCGCCCCGAGGGAGATACTGGCTGAGGCTGAGCGCAATGTCACCAGTTCCTGGTGGCATATCGATGAGAAGGAAATCGGGTGCATCCCAGAACACATCGGTAAGAAATTGTTCAAGGGCTTTGTGCAGCATCGGTCCTCGCCAGATGACTGCTTCGCCGTCAGGAACGAAGTAGCCCATGGAGATGCAGCGAACTCCCCAGCGTTCGGGGGGGAGAATCATCTCGTCGACCACAGTTGGTTGACGGTCGGTTCCGAGCATTCGCGGAATGGAGAATCCGTAGATGTCGGCGTCGACGACGCCAACGGTGTGACCGAGTCGAGCCAGTGCCACGGCAAGGTTTGTGGTGACGCTTGATTTGCCGACACCGCCCTTGCCCGACGAAATGAGTAGTGGCCGAGTCGTTGAGCCAGGCTCGGAAAATGGGATTGCGCGGCCTTCCGCGTGACCATGAACTTGTTGTTGTCCTGCGGTGCCAGCCGGGCTTCCATGAAGAACTTCCCGAAGGGCGGCTCGCTCCTCATCGGTCATGACCGTGAACTCGAGAGCAACTCCGGTGACACCGGGCAATGTCGAAACTGCATCGTTGACGCGTTGTTGAATTTCGTTGCGCAGCGGGCAACCAGCGATCGTGAGCGCAACAAGAATGTCAGCGGTGCCGTCGTCGCGAAGTTCGGCACGCTTCAGCATTCCGAGGTCAACGATTGATCGGTGAAGCTCAGGGTCTTCGACGGGACGGAGAGCTTCGACGAGTTGTTCGTTCGACGTTGTCATGTTGACCATTCTGGCGAGCGGTGTTGGGGTTTGCACGACGGCGGTAGTGGAAATTCCTTCTAGAATTCTTCCCGTGGCGTCAAAGTCGACTTCAACCGCCTCGTTTAGTGCGACGGTATCTGCAATCACTGACGCGTTTGGAGACCCGACGCGTCGCAAGGTGTACCTCCTCGCCCGTGATGCTGCCGATGGTGAGGGTGTGACCACTTCTCAAGTTGCGGAAGAGGTCGGAGTGCACCCAAACGTTGCTCGGCACCATCTTGAAAAGCTTGCGGCTGGCGGATATCTCGAAGTCCATAGCGGCCGGGCAGGATCTGGTTCCGCTGGCCGCCCATCAAAGCGGTACATCGCCGTCGATGATGTGGTGACAGAGTTTCCGGTTCGAAGCGATGATCTTGTTCTCTCTCTTCTCGGTCGAGCGTTGACCAAACTGCCGAGAGAAGAGGCTGAGGTGCTTGCAGAGGAGGTCGGTGCAGAATACGGACGCGCTATGGCCGAGGGCCTCACCGGTGAAACGATCGAGCGCGGCCAGAAGTCACTCCGGGCTGCGATGCGCTCAGTTGCAGATGCATTGACCGCTCATGGGTTCGCTGCCCACGCCGATAATCGGTCAAATCAGTTGCGCATTATTAACGACCATTGCCCATTCGGTGACATTGCGACAGAGAACCCGGTGATCTGCGCAGTCGACCGGGGAATGGTCCGTGGAATGCTCGCCGCACTTCATGGAGACAACGTTGGTGAGGTGACGACAGAGTCGTCACTTGCGTTTGGTGACACGTTCTGCGTCACAACGATCTGACACGTTGTTGTCGTGGTGACGTTCTCAGCGCTCTTCCCGCCACAATGGTGGTTCGATGGCGAATGAACGAGCACTTGTAGAGACAGCGGCAACCGACCCGATTGCCCTTGTTTCGGCGCGCTTAGAACCGTGGCTCTCTCAGCGAGCTGGTGGGGGAGCAGTTGACCCTGTGGTGCGACCGAGTGATCGCGCTGACGCGCAGATAAACGGTGCTCTCCCTCTTGCGAAGCAACTTGGCTGTAACCCCCGAGATCTCGCTACCGAGATCGTTGAGTCAGGCCAACTTGACGATCTCTGCGCCTCGCTTGAGGTCGCAGGACCTGGGTTTATCAACATCACCTTTGCTGATAGCACTATCGATCACTTGCTGACCGAAGTCACAGACGACGAGCACCTCGGGTTGCATCAGAGTGCTGAACCACGAACTGTGGTGATCGATTACTCCGCTCCGAATGTGGCAAAAGAAATGCATGTCGGCCACCTTCGGTCGACCGTCATTGGGGACGCTCTCGTCCGGATGTATTCCGCTGCAGGGCACAAGGTGATTCGAGAGAACCACATTGGCGACTGGGGACGACCGTTCGGAATGCTCATCGAGCACTTGCTCGACCTTGGCGAGGAGGTTGCAGCCTCTGGTCTTGGTCAAGGCGACCTCGACGGTTTCTACAAGGCGGCAAATGCAAAGTTCAGCGAATCAGAGGAGTTTCAGGAACGCTCTCGACAGCGCGTTGTGTTGCTGCAGAGCGGTGACCCCGAAACACATGTGTTGTGGGATCGTCTCGTTGCGATGTCGACGGCGTACTTCAACACCGTGTATGAGCAGTTGGGTGTTCTCCTCGTCGATGACGACCTCATGGGCGAAAGCAAGTATCAGCCTTTGATGCCGGCGACCCTCGAGCGCCTCGAAGCATCAGGGTTGATGTCAGAAAGCGACGGCGCAAAGGTTGTGTTTCCTCCTGGGTTCACGAATCGAGACGGTGATCCGTTGCCGTTAATCGTTCAAGCGCGAACCGGCGGGTTCAACTATGCGACGAGCGATCTTGCGTGCGTGATCGACCGCGTCGAACGACTCGGCGCTGACCTCATGTTGTATGTGATTGGAGCGCCACAACAGCAGCACCTTGAAATGGTGTTCGCCGTTGCCAAGATGGCCGGCTGGATGCCAGAGGGCGTATCTGCTGTGCACGTTGCATTCGGAAATGTGCTCGGTGACGACAAGAAAATGTTGCGCAGTCGAAGTGGCGAGTCGGTCAAGCTTGTCGACTTGCTTTCAGAGGCTGTTGATCGCGCATCGGCTGCAGTTGAGGAAAAGAACCCGAGCCTCTCAGACGCAGAGCGAGCTGCTGTGGCCGAGATGATTGGTATCGGAGCGGTGAAGTACGCCGATCTCTCTACCGATCGAGTTCGTGATTATGTCTTCAACTGGGATCGCATGCTCGCCTTCGACGGCAACACGTCGCCATACCTTCAGTACGCCCATGCGCGCATTTGTTCCATTTTCCGCCGAGCAGCTGAAGAAGGTGTGTCGGCAGGGGAGATTGCCGTTCGTGAACCTGCCGAGCGCGCACTCGGTCTGCACCTGCTGGGCTACCCGGCGGTTGTTGCCGATGCCCTTGAGTCGAACTCGCCGCACCGGCTGTGCACCTATCTCTTCGAACTCGCACAGTTGTTCACCTCGTTCTACGAGCAGTGCCCGGTCTTGAAGTCTGATGGAGATATCCGCAGCTCTCGACTTGCGGTATGTGACCTCACCGCTCGAACCTTGTCGGCCGGACTCGGCCTGCTGGGCATCGACGCCCCGGAGCAGATGTGACAACACTTCCTCAGAACCTCCTTCCCGATCATGCATCGGTTGCTGACGACGGCTCACTCATGATCGGTGGCGTCCGCGTCGCCGACCTTGCAGCCGAATTCGGAACCCCGCTCTTCATTTACGACGAACAGCACTTGAGATCTCGTTGCCGCGAGGCGGTAGAGGCGTTCGGTCATCAATCGGCCGTGTACGCAACGAAGGCGTTTCTTTGTCGGGCGATGGCTGACCTTGCGTACTCAGAAGGGATGATGCTCGACGTTGCCTCGGGTGGAGAACTCCATATTGCGCTTTCTGCAGGTGTGCCAGCGTCAGCGTGCGTGCTCCATGGAAACAACAAGAGCGTGGCCGAGCTCACCGTGGCGATCGATGCGGGCGTGCATCGAATCGTCGTCGACTCATTTGATGAGATCGATCGTTTAGAGCGCCTCGCTGAGTCATCTCGTGCGCCGATTCCACCTATCTTGCTTCGAATTACTCCTGGTGTCTCAGCCCACACCCATGAATTCATTTCGACGGGACAGAACGACTCCAAGTTTGGCTTTAACCTCGAAAATGGTGACGCGTTCATCGCGGTCGAGCGGGTGAGTGCTTCGTCAGCCCTGACGTTGATCGGTGTGCATTGCCACATCGGTTCAAATGTCTTTGACGCAGCAAGCTTCGCGAAAGCCGCCGAGGTGATGGCTGCATTCGCCGTTCCGCTCAATCTCCCCGAACTCGTGCTCGGTGGTGGACTTGGCGTGCCGTATGTTGCTGGAGAAGAAGCGCCAACCATTCCGACCTGGGGTTCGGTTCTTCTTGACGCATGCGAGACCCTCGGCGTGACGTCGCGAGTGTCGGTGGAACCAGGAAGGGCGATCGCAGCGGCAGCGGCGATCACGGTGTACTCGGTTGGCACGGTGAAAGACATCCCCGGAGTGCGCAGGTACGTGTCGGTTGACGGAGGAATGAGCGACAACCCTCGACCCGTTCTCTACGGATCGGGTTATGAAGCCGCTCTGGTTCGCGACCCGTTCGCAGAGAGGCCACTTGAAGCCCGCATTGTCGGTAAGCATTGTGAGAGCGGTGACGTACTGGTTGCTGACGCACGTTTACCGCAAGATCTTGCGGTTGGAGATTTACTGTTCACCCCGGTTACGGGCGCGTACGGTCATTCAATGGGGTCGAACTACAACAAGGTGCCTCGCCCTGCAGTCGTGTTCGTCAGCGATGGTGATGCCCGACTTGTGGTTCGCCGCGAAACCTACGACGATCTTCTCATCACCGACGTCTTCTGATCTCGATCGCTGACGTCAGAGAATTACTTGTTGCCAGACGCTCGAGATCGTGATTCGAGATAGCGCTGAGATGCAGCCCGAGATTCTTCATCATGCAGCGCAACCACGAGGCTGTCGGCGTCGTTCGCGCTTCGGCCAGTACCCGCAATCTCTTCCATGACCGCATTGACCTGCGTCTTTGTTGCGAGCAACGAAAATGTCGGCTTACTCGCCAACGATTCGGCGAAAGCTTCGGCCTCTGCAACGAGTTCGTCATCGGAGACCACGCGGTTGATAAAGCGAAGTTGCAGCGCCTCTTCAGCAGAGAACGGTCGGCACGACAAAATGAGTTCTTTTGCAACGGCTGGCCCCACCTCACGAACGAGGCGTGGAACCCCTCCCCACGCAAGGGGAATTCCGAGATCGACTTCGGGAATTGAGAATCGGGTTCCGGTGGCAGCCATGCGAAGATCGCATGCGGCGGTCAGCACAACGCCGCCGCCGACACAGTGTCCGTGTACTGCGGCGATGGTGAGTTGACGCATATTGGTGACGGTGTCTGCCATGACGCGTCCGAGTTCGGCGCCTGCTCGTGGGTTAGATCCGCCGTAGACGTTGGTGAAGTCATTGAGATCGAAACCTGCGGTGAAGGCGCGACCCTCGCCGCGCATGATGACGACCTTGATCTCATGTTGATGCGAAATCCACGTACAAAGTTCAACGATTTCTGTCATGAGTGCTACCGAAAGCGCATTAAGGCGCTCTGGTCGGTTGAGGACGATGGTGCCGACGGTGTCGCCTTCGGTGTGTTCCCACCGAAGGTGCTGCAGTGCAGGGATGTTCTCAGAAGTCATTGAACTATCGAAGCATGGGGGAGCCCGATGAGGCGTGTCGGGGCTGGGGCACCCGCGCGCAGATAGCCTCTCAAGGGTGACAGATCAAGCAGTTTCCTCGGACACCCGGACGGTACGCGTCGGGTTGCTCGGTTGCGGCAATGTTGGTGGCGCATTGGTGCCACTGTTGCGCGCCCAACGTGACGCGATTGCTGCCCGCACCGGTCTCAACCTTGTCGTCACCTCGGTGGCGGTTCGAAACATGTCACGTGACCGTGGAGTAGAACTCGGCGATGTCTCGTTAACGAATGATGCGATGGCAGTGGTCTCTGACCCGGAAATTGACGTTGTCGTCGAGGTGATTGGTGGCATCGAACCCGCCCGTGAACTCATTGTTGCCGCACTATCTGCAGGAAAGCCGGTGGTCACGGGAAATAAAGAACTCCTCGCAAATCATGGAGCAGAACTGTTCGAACTTGCAGATTCCAACGGGGTTGATTTGCTGTTTGAGGCGGCCGTCGCTGGCGGCATTCCGTTGATTCGACCCTTGCGGGAAAGCCTTCGAGGCGAGCCGGTGTCGAGGGTGATGGGAATCCTTAACGGCACGACGAACTACATCTTGTCGAAGATGACAAATGAGGGTGCTGATTATGCAGATGCCCTCGCTGAAGCTCAGCGTCTGGGGTATGCCGAGCGTGACCCAACCGCCGATGTTGAAGGCTTTGACGCGGGCGCCAAGGCCGCAATCATTGCGAGCATCGCTTTCGGGGTGAAAGTCGTAGCCGGAGATGTATACCACGAGGGCATCAGCAACATCACTGCGAGCGATATCGCAATCGCTGGGCGCCTGGGTTACGTCGTGAAACTTCTCGGAATTGCTGAGCAAGATCGTGACACAGGTGAGGTTGCGGTCAGAGTGCATCCAGCGATGGTTCCGAACGAACACCCGTTGGCCTCGGTTCGCGATTCATACAACGCGGTGTTTGTCGAAGGTGACGCTGTCGGTTCATTGATGTTCTTCGGTCGAGGAGCCGGAGGCGACCCGACTGCGAGTGCCGTGCTGGGAGATCTCATTGATGCGGCGGTCAACCGCGATCAGGGCACACACGGCTCGCTTGGAGCATTTCAGCGGGCGCGGGTGCGACAGATTGACGCAACCAGCGCCGAGTATTTGCTCGCCCTCGATGTGCTTGACCAACCTGGGGTGTTGCACAGCGTTACAGGCGTATTCGCCGAACATGGTGTGAGTATTCGTGCAGCCGAGCAGGAGGGTGCGGGTGAGGAAGCTCGCCTCGTGTTCATCACGCACGAGGCGGTTGAGTCTTCGGTGCAGGCCACGGTGCGTCAGCTACGTGAACTTGATGTCGTTCGCCGAATCGGCGGGCTCATTCGTGTGATCGGAGCGTAAGTGAGATACGTCTCGACTCGCGGTACCGCCCCTGAATTGGGGTTCGCAGACGTACTGTTGAGCGGGCTTGCATCTGACGGTGGTCTGTATGTGCCAACCGAGTGGCCGACGCTTCCGGCGGCCGGTGACGACTACTCGTCGACGGCGACCTCCATCATGGCGACGTATATCGGCGATGAGATATCGGCTGAGGTGCTCGAAGCGATTGTGCGCGATGCGTATGCCACGTTTCGTCACCCTGAGGTGGCGCCGCTGGTACAGATCGAAGACGATTTGTGGATTCAAGAGTTATTCCATGGCCCCACCCTTGCCTTCAAGGATCTCGCGTTGCAGGTGGTCGGGCGGTTATTTGACCACGTTCTCGCTGAACGTAGCGATCGAGTAACCATTGTCGGTGCAACCAGTGGTGACACGGGGTCAGCTGCAATCGATGCAGTCAAATCATGTGACAATGTCGACATCGTTATCTTGTACCCACATGGTCGAACGAGCGATGTGCAGCGACGACAGATGACCACCGTTGACTCGCCAAATGTGCATGCGGTCGCAGTCGATGGAACCTTTGACGACTGTCAAGATCTTGTCAAAGCGATGTTCGCCGACGAACAGTTGCGCCGTGATTGCAATCTGTCGGCTGTGAATTCCATTAACTGGGCCCGTGTGATGGCCCAGATCGTCTACTACGTGACAGCCTCACAAGCGTTCGCTGAGCCGGCGACGTTCTGCGTGCCCACCGGCAACTTCGGAAATGTGCTCGCCGGTTGGATTGCGAAATCAACCGGAGCCTCGATCGACCATCTCCTCATCGCATCGAATGCAAATGACATCCTCGCTCGCTTCGTGAACGATCGTGATATGTCAGCAACCGAAGTTGTCCCGACATTGAGCCCAAGTATGGATATCCAGGTGTCATCGAACTTTGAGCGGCTGCTCTTTGAGATGAACAACCGCAACGGAGCACGCACCGCAGAGCAACTTCAGCATTTCCGTTCGTCCGGAACGCTTGAAGTCGAGGAAGCGAACTTCCGTACATGGATCTCTTCCACATTTTCGGCACAGCGCGTCGACGACGACGAGACCTTGGCCGAGATCGGTCGGGTCTACCGAGATTCAGGAATGCTGATCGACCCTCACACCGCAACCGGCACGGCTGCGGCACGGCGATCCCGCTCAAACGGTGCAACCGTGTGCCTGTCGACCGCTCACCCGGCGAAGTTTCCTGATGCGGTTGAGAAAGCAACGGGTATCCGACCAGAACTCCCACCCGAACTTGGTGACTTGATGCAGCGCACTGAGCGGATAAGTGATCTTCCCGCTGATCTCGCAGCAGTCTCTGACTTCGTCCGAGGGGTTTCTCGCGTATCGAGATAATTGCTGTCGGCCAGCATCGGTGCTACAGTTTGAGGCGTCGGAGCGCTCGCTCTGAACGACCGAAGCAGAAATACTGTTTCGTCCCACGTAGCCGGTGGCGGTAGGGCTGTTCTTTTTGTCGCAAACAGCGTTTAGCGCTTGCTGACAAACGCATTCCGATCCCATCGGCCGCACGTGAAGTGAAATTCCGCCTGTTGGCGAAGAGAAGGTGAACGTGGCTGCTCAAGCTCTCGAACAATCAGTTCTTGAAACAAAAGACAAGGACCAACTCCTTGCGATCTCGAAAGCGCTCGGAGTCAAGGTGACTGCGCGCTCAAAGAAGGCAGACATCATTTCTGCGATTCTTGCAACGACAGGCGGTTCTTCTGCGGGCGATGCCACAGATCAATCAGCGTCATCTGGCGCCGAAAAAGCGTCAACGTCCGGTGGTGATCGATCGGCCACCTCAACAACAGAAGATGCTCCGGCAGAAAAGAATGACGACTCGACAGCATCTGCTCCTTCTAAACAGGCTGCCGAGGCCGCACCGGCGCCGGCCACCGACGAAGAACCGCCAGCCGAGTGGGAACTGGAGTTCTCCGCAGAGCCCGCCGAAGACGTTGCAACCGACGGTTCATCGGAGCGCGGTGGTCAGAATCGTGATGGCCAACAGCGTGATGGCCAACAGCGTGATGGTCAACGCCAGCAACGCAACGGGCAACGCGACGGACAGCGCCAAGACGGCCCGCGAGATGCAGATGGGGAAAGCCGAAATCGCCGTCGACGCCGCCGTCGCAAAGGCGGCCGACCCGATGAAGGCCCGCAGGGCGAAGATCGTGACTTTCTCGAAGATGACGACACCCCGGTGAGCAACGACCCTGTGCCGGTCGATGGCTACCTCGATATGCGCGACGAGGGCTACGGCTTCGTCCGCGTCAACAACTACCTGTCGTCAAAAAAGGACGCCTACGTGCCGGTGCGCATGTCGCGCCAATTTGGCCTTCGAAAAGGTGATCATCTCGTTGGCATGATGCGTCCTGCGGGGCGCAATGAAAAAAACCCAGCAATGCTGGAAATCCAGACGGTCAATGGTCGTCCTCCAGAAGAAGCAAAGAAGCGCCGCAAGTTTGAAGACATGACTGCGCTCTTTCCCGATGAAAAGCTTCGGCTTGAGAATGAAGATGATCCGACCGATATGACATCGAGGATCATCGACCTCATCTGCCCGATCGGTAAAGGACAGCGCGGACTCATCGTGTCGCCCCCGAAAGCGGGTAAGACGACGGTGATGAAGACGATCGCAACGTCGATCGAACGCAATAACCCAGAGGTTCGCTTAATTGTTCTGTTGATCGACGAACGTCCAGAAGAAGTCACTGACATGCAACGCCACGTGCGCGGAGAAGTCATCGCATCAACGTTCGACCGGCCAAGTGATCAACACACCCAAGTTGCGGAAATGGCGATTGAAAAAGCGAAGCGCATGGTCGAGTACGGCGAAGACGTCGTCATCATTCTCGACGGCATCACCCGTTTGAGCCGTGCCTACAACCTCGCCGCTCCGGCGAGTGGTCGTATTCTCTCCGGTGGTATTGACGCCGGTGCGTTGTACCCACCGAAACGATTCTTCGGTGCTGCCCGAAATATCGAAGAGGGCGGCTCGTTGACCATCCTTGCGACGGCGCTCGTCGAAACGAATAGCCGAATGGATGAAGCGGTGTTCGAAGAATTCAAGGGCACCGGCAACATGGAGCTTCGTCTTGATCGCAAGCTGTCTGAGCGCAGGGTGTACCCAGCAATCGACGTTGATGCGTCAAGTACTCGTCACGAAGAGTTGTTATTCGACCGGAAGCAACTGCAGATGGTCTGGAAACTACGTCGTGTTCTCTCAGGACTCGCAGCCGACGGCAGTGCGGCTCCAGGCCTTGAACTTCTCGTCGACCGGTTAAAGACGTTCCGAACAAACGATGAGTTCCTCACCGAAATTGCAAAACAACCAGGCATGTAAGCGAGATCGCCAGTGGTTCCTCGTTTGTCGCCCGCTAGCATTTTGAAGGCCTGAGTCAGGAGAAATTCGCATGAAGTCCGATATTCACCCCAATTACGAAGTTGTCACCGTTCGATGCTCCTGTGGCAACGCATTCGAGACCCGCTCAACCCGCTCGGGAGAGCAGATCCTCGAACTTTGTAACGAGTGCCATCCGTTCTTCACCGGCAAGCAGAAGCTCGTTGACTCCGGTGGACGCGTTGAGCGTTTCAATCGCCGGTATGGCGAGCGCGCCAAGAAGTGACGCAACCCCTACGGGGTCGCACTATGCCTGAAACTGGGGCGGTCACCGATGACCGCCGCCCAGCCCTGATCGCAGCGGCGTTGCAGTCGCTTGCCCGTGAACATTTTGACCTTGTTGATGTTCCTGTCGTCCCAATGCCAGGTGGTGTCGGCATTCACGAACCTTCTCGGTCCTTCGTTTGGCTCGACGAGCAACCCGAACGCCTGTTGGGGGCGGCGATAGCGCTCCATCTTCGTAAACACTCTGCTCGACTCGACATCGTTGTTCCCGACCAACATCGAGAACAAGCGCCGGTAGTTGCCCGTCGAATGCGCCAGTGGAAGATCGATTGCGATGTGTACCTCCTCGATGGAAGGTCGCTAACAGCGGTTGATCCGCGGCCTGCTGAGACCGAAGCGGAATGTGCGTTCGAGATCGATGAGTTTCGATCGATCATCTCTGAGGCGGGGGCTGAGGTCGTGATCGAGCATGGTGTGCTCACCGGCGAAGTGGCCGGGCTTGAAGTCTGCCGAGTGATATTTGAGGACGAATGGAAATTACGGGTTGGCGTCGGCTCACAGGATCGTGAGGCCTTTCAGATGCTTCACGGTGACGCCCCAGCCCTCGACTCGCTCGTGCGAGTTGTCGAATTCGTCCAGACATACCGACACCCCGCTGCTGACCCGCATCCGCTCAATCGGCTGTCGGCCGAACGTTGGATGAGAGCGACCGTGTTGTCGTCTGCTGATTCGCCATTGGCAAACCGCGTGGCGATGCCCGGGGTGCTGCCGCGCGGCAGCATGTCCGATGCGGCTCCCGCCTTCATTTCAGCCCAACTCAATGGTGAACACGTGCTCGTTGCCTGTACGACCGGTACCGACCTTGGGGCCATCGTCGACGCCGCCGACCATGCCGAGTGGTCAGCCCATGGTGAGACGGTGACTGAGATTCTCGTCGCCGTCGACGGTCGTAATCGTCTGCCCGTGCTCGACGAGATGGCACAACGGTCTCGCCGTCCAATGCGCATCGTGTCGCAAGCCGAACTGTTAAGCCGCTGAGAGTAGTCTCATATCACGATGTCGCAGCCTTCTCACGAGCACGATGCTCTTTTTGAGCGCCTTGCGGCGCACGCTGGCGAATTCCGTGAACTTGAGCAACGGTTAGCCGATCCTGCGACCGCAGCCGACCCGAATGAGTTGCGGAAAGTGTCGCAGCGGTATCACCAACTTCAAGCATTTGTTGACGCGCTTGCGACCCGAGATCGTTTACTTGACGACATCGCTGCCGCCAGTGAACTCACCGAGGTCGCCGATGGTGACGACCAAGCAGCATTTGAACAAGAGGTGCTTGCGGGCCAACGCGAACTTGATGCGCTTGCACTACACGTGCGGGAATTGCTCATCCCTCCAGACCCAGACGCAGGTCGAAATGTGATTGTTGAGATTCGTGGGGCAGAGGGCGGTGAGGAAGCCAATCTCTTCGCGGGAGACCTTTTCGACATGTACCGCGGATACGCCCAATTGCATGGCTGGAAACTCGAAGTGCTCTCACACGACGCAAGTGACCTCGGCGGAACGAACCAGGTGACGTTCATTGTTCGTGGTGACGACGCGTGGCAGCACCTCAAGTTCGAAGGAGGGCCACACCGAGTTCAGCGCGTGCCGGTAACCGAGAGCCAGGGTCGTGTTCACACCTCATCTGCGACGGTTGCGGTGTTGCCAGAGGCTGATGAAGTCGAAGTTGAGATCGATGATCGTGATCTCGACATTGATGTGTATCGCTCATCGGGAGCGGGAGGGCAGCACGTCAACACGACCGACTCTGCAGTGCGTATCACCCACCGACCTTCCGGGCTTGTCGTCACAATGCAAGACGAGCGAAGCCAGTTACAAAACCGAGCGCGGGCCATGCAGGTGCTTCGAGCTCGCCTCAAGGCACATGCGGAATCGGAGCAAGACTCACAGCGGTCTGCA
This sequence comes from uncultured Acidimicrobiaceae bacterium, assembly GCA_937897105.1. Taxonomy (GTDB): domain Bacteria; phylum Actinomycetota; class Acidimicrobiia; order Acidimicrobiales; family Ilumatobacteraceae; genus Casp-actino5. The sequence goes on from CALCBR010000012.1 coordinate 13,726, forward strand.
GATCGGCGGTCTCAGGTCGGTGGTGGCGGCCGAAGCGAAAAGATTCGCACCTACAACTTCAAAGAAGGTCGAGTGACCGATCACCGAATCGGTCTTACGATTCATCGTCTTCCCGAGGTGCTTGCGGGAGCGCTTGATCACGTCATCGAACCTCTTCTTCTCGAAGAACGCGAACGACTTCTCGCCCAGGAGACCGAAGGTGGGCTGTGACGACCGTTCGCGAACTTGTTGAGTCGACCGCAGCAGTTATCGGAGATCGAACTCACGCTCGGTGGCTGGTCGAAGTCGCAGTGTCGGTTGATCGGGTTGACGACGCTCTCGACGAAGAGGTGACAGAGCGTATGGTGGCGCACCTTGATGCCATGGTCGGGCGATACCGCACAGGAGAGCCACTGCAATATGTCCTCGGTCGGTGGGCATTTCGGCATCTCGATCTTTTCGTTGATGAGCGGGTACTTATTCCTCGCCCGGAAACCGAAGAGGTCGCCGGTGTTGCCATTGAGTGCGCAAGGGCGGTGGAAGGGGCACGAACCGTGATCGATCTCGGGACAGGTTCGGGTGCAATTGGTCTGTCGCTCGCCACCGAACTCCCTATCGATAACACGTCGATCTGGATGACCGATATCTCTCCGGATGCTCTCGCGGTTGCCCGAGCGAACCTCGCAGGAATTGGTCGACCAGCGCGAAATGTCACGATCATCGAGAGCCGGTGGTTTGATGCGCTGCCGGCGAACCTGCAGGCCGATGTGATCGTGTCGAACCCCCCGTACATCGCGCTGGGCAGCCCAGATGTCGACGGAAGTGTTTCAGATTATGAGCCAGAAGTGGCGCTGTACTCGGGCTCTGATGGGCTTGATGCAATTCGTGAAATTATTCGGAAGGCAGGCGACTTTCTGACGGCGAATGGTGCCCTCGTGCTTGAAATTGGTGCTGACCAGAGGTTGGCGACGGAGTATCTCTTTGAAGAGCATGGGTACGTCGACTACGAGGTCCGTCGTGACGCATTCGGGCACGATCGAATTGCGATCGGATATTGGCCCGGTTTCGCACAGTGACCGCTGAGACTTGCGCAGGGATGGCTCTACGGGCGCAATGCCGCTAGCGTTTCCAAGGCGGATACCACCGAGGAGAATGCCCCGTGAACGACGACCGTTTGTCTCGCTATCGAGCGAGTATTGACAACATTGACGCCGCTCTCGTTTGCATGCTCGCAGAGCGTTTCAAGATCACCCAGGCGGTCGGTGAATACAAGGCTGAAGTCGGGCTTCCTCCTGCGGATGAGTCCCGCGAAAACGAGCAGATCGAGCGCCTTCGGACCCTTGCCACCGAAGCCGGCCTCGACCCTGCATTTACTGAAAAGTTCCTCCGGTTTATCGTTGCGGAGGTCATCCGTCATCATCACTTGATCGCTGGCGAGAACTGACGTTCCATCGTGAGCGAACGAGTTGACCTTGCGGTTATTGGTGGAGGCCCAGCCGGCTCGGCTGCTGCGATGCGTGCAGCACGGGCAGGGGCATCGGTAGCGGTCTTCGAATCTGGAGAACGAGGCCGGGACAAGATCTGCGGTGATGGGCTCACCCCTCGGGCGGTTGCGGCGCTGAAAGAACTTGATATCCCGATCGATGCATCGCATCGAATTTCTGGTCTGCGAATGATCGCCGGGCGCCAAATACGTGAGTTGCCGTGGCCCGAAACCGATCGGTTTCCCGGATACGGCGCCGTTTGGCCCCGCCAGAGCCTTGATGCAGAGCTCATCGGCGCAGCCGAATCTGCAGGGGCATCAGTGTCGTTTCAGTCGACGGCACGACCGATTATCGAAGATGATGTGGTTCGAGGTGTTCGAGTCGAATGCGCGGGCGGAACACGCGAGGTGTATGCCGAAAAGGTGATCGTCGCAGCAGGTGCTCCCGGCGCTGTAGCCCGAGACCTCGGCGCAGTCCGTGTCACCGATGAACCATTTGGCCTTGCAATTCGAAGTTATGTCGAGTCGCCAAGGCATGCCGATGACATGTTGGAGGCGTGCCTCACACTCCGCGATGAACACGGAACACCCGTGCCCGGATACGGCTGGATGTTTCCATGTGGAGATGGCTCAGTGAATATCGGTGTCGGCGCACTGTCGACGATGAAGGGCTTCAAGAGCCTCAATCTCAACAAGTTGCTTGCGTCGTATCGAGCCACGGTTGAGGGCTCATGGAGTCTTGGAGCCGACATCGGAAAGGCACGTGCATGGCGGTTGCCAATGTCGGTGGTGAAGCGTTCAGGACCCGGTTGGATGGCGGTAGGCGATGCTGCAGGACTCGTTAACCCGATGAATGGTGAGGGGATCGACTACGGGCTCGAATCTGGAATGCTCGCCGCCGACGAATATCTTCGAGATCCGGCTGGCGCCGAGTCTCGCTACGACGATGCTGTTGGCGAGCGGTTCGATGCATTCCTTCGCACCGGCCGACGGTTTGCGTTCCTCATCGGACATCCGTTCTTGTTGCGAACCGGGCTACGGGTTGCGGTTGGAACTCACTCAATTGCGAACATCACCCTGCAGGTCATGGGCAACCTTGTCGATGGTGACACCCCGGGCGCCGCTGGGCGCGTGCTGTCGTTCGCGGACCGTGCGCTGGCGCTCGCAGATCCTGTACTTCGCAAGACCAGAGCCAAAGCCTGATCGATAACGTTGGTGCCCGTGACCTCTCACATCGGGTTCGGTATCGACATCGGCGGCAGCGGAATGAAAGCCGCCCGAGTGAATTTGTCAGAGTCTGGCCAGCTCGTCGATGAACGGTTTCGAATCCCAACGCCGCACCCGGCGAACCCGGAGGCGGTGGCTGACGTTGTTGTCGACCTCGTTCGGCATTTTGAATGGGAAGGCCCCGTCGGGATAGCGCTCCCGTCTGTGGTGCGAAATGGCATCGTCCACTCCGCAGCCAATATCGACGAGAGTTGGATTGACGTCGATGCGGAGACATTGTTCTCTTCACTGCTGAAACACGACGTCGTCGTGATGAACGATGCTGATGCCGCAGGTGTCGCCGAGATGTCGTTCGGAGCCGGAGCAGGCCGTCGGGGAGTCGTCATCACCCTCACATTTGGAACAGGAATCGGTTCAGCCTTGTTTATTGATGGGCATCTCGTTCCAAATTCTGAGCTCGGTCACCTTGAGTTCCGAGGTGAGTCATTTGAGCGGTGGGCGGCAGCGAGTGCTCGTAAACGAGAAGATCTGACGTGGCGTAAATGGGCTCGCCGAGTGTCGAAGTACCTTCAGACTGTCGATGCGCTGTTCTCGCCTGATGTGATCATCGTCGGGGGAGGAGCATCGAAATCAGCGGAGGAATGGGTGCCGCTTCTCGAGGTCCGCCCCGAAATTGTCGTAGCGCAGTTTGCAAATACGGCCGGCATCGTGGGTGCCGCAATGGCGAGTATTCGTACCTGACATCAGCTTCCGCTATCCGGCCGCTGCAACCGATAGCAATCGGGTTATTGCACTGCCGTTTGCGCTGGACGCGCCGCACGCAAGCTCGTCACACTGAGTGTGATTGCGGTGAGTGGCACGACGAACACGAGCATGGCAAAGCTGAACTCATCGTGGATGGAGGCCGACGCAGCATCGAGCCCGAGCCACACGAGATAGCCAACGTAGTAGCTGGTGAACAGCACTCCTTCCCAACGTTTGATGACGTACCCGTTGACGAATATGGGTAGACATGCAACTGCAACCGCAAGCATGAACGGAAGGTCAAAGCCGAGAGCGGTATCGCTCACCTCAATCGGTGCAATGAGAGAGGTGAATCCCAGCACGGCGAGAAGATTGAACAAGTTCGAGCCCACTGCGTTGCCGACGGCGAGGTCTCGTTGACCTTTGGCGGCTGCAACGATTGAGGTTGCGATTTCGGGTAGCGATGTTCCGACGGCGACCACGGTAAGACCGATGAGGAACTCGCTTGCCCCCAATGCCGTTGCAAGGTCTGTCGCAGCAGTGACGAGCAACTGTGAGCCAATGACGAGCATGGCGATGCCCACAACAACAAATGCAAAGCTTTGCCACAGCGGGTGCGTCCCTGAAATCTCAGCCGCAAGACCCTCTTCGTATTCTTTTGCGATGTGGTGGTGGCTTTCGCCATCGGCATTTGACCTCGCAGATGACACCGTTCGGAAAAGGTAGGCGAGAAGGGCGACAACAAACAGCGCACCATCGATACGTCCAAGCGATCCGTCGAGACCGAGCACGATGACTGCAATTGATGCGCCAATCATGATCGGAACATCGATGCGAACGATACGAAATGCGACGACGAGCCCTGACCCGACAACTGCTGACAAGCCGAGAACAAGGAGGATGTTGGCGATATTGCTGCCGACAACATTTCCGAGGGCGAGATCGCTGGTACCTCGGGTCGCTGCCCCAATGCTCACGGCGAGTTCAGGGGCACTCGTTCCGAATGCGACGACGGTAAGACCGATGACCACCGGCGAAAGGCCACTGCTTGCGGCAATGCGTGCTGCCCCGCGAACCATGATGTCAGCGCCCGAAATCAGCACGATGGTGCCAACAATGAAAGCGATAACAGTGAGTACTGACATCGCCTCCATCCTCGCAGAGGAAAACGAACTTGCCTCGCCGCTTGAGAGAATGTCGCAGGTTTTGCGAAATGTCTGCGACGATGATGACATGTCAACAGCGCCGCAGGTCTTGGTGTTCGGCGAAGCATTGATCGACCTCATCGTCACCGATGGAGGAGCAGTAGAGGCCGTGTGTGGCGGTGCTCCGTTCAACGCGGCGCGAGCGCTCGGTCGACTCGGTGTCGAGACGGCCTTCGTCGGCGCGATCTCTGAAGATCGGTTTGGTAATGACCTGTTCAGCCGACTGACTGACGATGGAGTACATGTCGACCACGTGCGCCGCACGACAGCGCCGACCACACTCGCATTAGCCGAACTGTCCGACGACGGCAGTGCGTCATACCGGTTTTATGTCGATGGCACCGCTGCGAGAGAGACCGCTGGAGACGATGTTCACGTTGAGGAGGGATGGATACTCACCGGAGGCCTCGGGCTCGTGCTTTCGCCGGTGGCCAATCACATTGCGCAACTCGTCGCTGAGAGACCGCCGACAACGTTGGCATTGATTGACATCAACTGCCGGCCCCTGGTGATCACACAGCCTGACGAGTACCGAGCACGCCTGAATACGGTGGTAGCCGCAGCAGACGTCATCAAAGTGAGTGATGAGGATCTCAAGTATCTCTACCCAGAACTTGACGCAATAGCGGCTGCACATCGATTACTGGAAGAAGGCCTGAAGGCCGTCGTGCTGACTGCGGGCTCGTCCCCAGTTGAAATTCTCACCTCGAAGGGTTCAACCCAGGTGGCTGTTCCCCATGTCGACATCGTCGACACCGTTGGCGCTGGAGACACGTTCTGTGCCGGTTTTTTGGCGTGGTGGGTTCAACGCAGCACACATTCTGACGTGCACCGCGACACGTTGAGCGACCTTGATCTCGTTGCGGCTGCAGCGACGGCAGGTGTTCACGCATCTGCGATTGCAGTTGGTCGGCGCGGGGCTGACCCTCCTTACCGGGAAGAACTCAGCGCTGATCTGTGGGGCTGAGAGGATAAGCCACCGCACCCAGGGCTAGCGTGTAGGTAATGGGAGCCGTGCTCGAAACGATGATCGATGATCTCAAGCAACTTGTAGAAGCCGAGTCACCCTCGAGCGACCCACAATTGTTGGCACGATCGGCTGAGGTAGTTGCCGATCTCATAGAACGGCATTTAGGAACGCGTCCAACCCTCATCGATGAGGGGGCGGGTCCGCACGTGCACTGGACCGGAGGCGGTGACCCAAAGGTGCTCATTTTGGGGCATCACGACACCGTGTTTCCTGCAGGCACCCTCGACCAGCGGCCGTTCAACGTCGAGAATGGCCGAGCCACCGGGCCTGGCGTATTCGATATGAAAGCCGGAATTGTGCAAGCAATTCACGCGGTTGCCTCAATGAACGACCGCTCAGGAGTCGAAATATTGCTCTCGTGCGATGAAGAAGTCGGATCAACGACGTCGAGATCACTTCTCGAAGAGCGAGCCATTGCGTGCGGAACGGTGCTCGTATTGGAGCCAAGTGGCGATGGCGGTGCACTAAAGACAGGCCGAAAGGGCACCGGCACCTTCGAAGTCGTGATCGGTGGTCGAGCCGCACATGCCGGACTCGAGCCTCATCGAGGCGTGAACTCACTTGTTGAAGCAGCGCATCAGGTGCTCGCAATCGCAGAGTTTGCTGATGATCTGCAAGAGACGACGGTGACGCCAACGGTGGCACATGCGGGCACGGCCGACAATGTTGTCCCAGCCGAAACCCGAATTCGGGTCGATGTCAGGGTGACGTCAGCAGAAGAAGCACAGCGCATCGAAGCCGCATTTGCAGACCTTGCTCCGGTGAATCCCGAGGCAACCATTGAGGTGAACGGTCGGGTCGGTCGTCCACCGATGCCTGAATCAGCCTCGGCTGAGCTCATGCCGCTTGCGCTCGCTCATGACGCTTCTGTTGTCGGAGTTGCGGTCGGAGGAGGCAGCGACGGGAACTTCACCGCCGCACGAGGTGTCCCGACACTTGACGGACTCGGCGCCGTGGGTGGCGGAGCCCATGCCGATCACGAATACGTCGAAGTTGAGACCATGCCCGGCCGAGCAGATTTGCTCGCGGCCATTATCGAAGCTCGCACCAGTTAACGCGAGCGTTCAGTCACGAGTCGGGTCGAGTTCGAGCGCTCCACCTTTTCCGAGTGCACCCACCCGGCGGTAGACGTCGAGTTTGTCGCGTGAGTCGGTGATATCGAGATTCCGCATCGTGAGTTGACCGATTCGATCGAGCGGCCCAAACGCAGCATCTTCAACTCGTTCCATCGAGAGACGATCAGGCTCATAGGTGAGGTCGGGTCCTGTGGTGTCGAGAATCGAATAGTCATCTCCTCGACGGAGGCGGAGCGTCACAGAACCGGTGACGGCTGATCCGACCCAATTGAGCAGCGGCTGCCGGAGCATGAGGCTCTGAGGGTCAAACCAGCGACCCTCATAAAGCAGACGCCCAAGACGCAATCCCATCGTGTGGTAATTCTCGATCGTGTTCTCGTTATGGATCGCTGACACCAGCCGCTCGTAGGCGATATGCAGCAGGGCGAGAGCGGGGGCTTCGTATATTCCCCGAGACTTCGCCTCAATGATGCGGTTCTCAATTTGGTCGCTCATGCCAAGGCCGTGACGTCCACCAATCGCATTGGCTTCAAGCACGAGCTCGACATGATTGTCAAACGTCTTGCCGTTGATCTCGGTAGGCCAGCCTTCCTCGAACGTGATGGTGACATCCTCGTGTGCGATATCGACCGTTTGATCCCAATGGGCGACTCCCATGATTGGCGCAACAATTTCCATACCCGTGGAGAGTTCCTCCAGCGCCTTCGCCTCATGCGTAGCGCCCCAGATATTCGCATCTGTCGAGTACGCCTTCTCCACCGAGTCTCGATAGGGAAGGTTTCGAGTGGTGAGGAATTCGCTCATCCCGGTGCGGCCACCGAGTTGTTCAACAAACGCCTCATCGAGCCAGGGTTTATAAATTCGCAACTTCGGGTTGACCATCAGGCCATAGCGATAGAACCGCTCGATGTCATTTCCCTTGTAGGTAGAGCCATCGCCCCAAATATCGACACCATCTTCTTGCATTGCCTGGACGAGCAGCGTGCCGGTGACGGCGCGACCAATTGGGGTGGTGTTGAAATAGGTTCGGCCGGCGGTTCGAATGTGAAACGCTCCACACTGCAATGCCATCAGGCCTTCTCGAACAAGTTCGTCACGACAGTCGATGAGCCGAGCAGCCTCCGCTCCGTACTGAAGGGCACGATCAGGCACGCCAGAGAGATCAGGCTCGTCATACTGGCCAAGGTCAGCCGTATAGCAGTACGGGCTTGCTCCGCCCTCCCGCATCCAGGCAACGGCAGCAGAGGTATCAAGCCCGCCAGAGAAGGCGATTCCAACCCGCTCACCGGCAGGAAGCGTCATCAACACGTTCGACATGGCAACTGAACCTATCGCCGTTATTGGTCAGGGCGAAGTAGCACGCGGCGTACCAACCCAAGAAGCAAGGGAGGAACCCGCTCCGGCGAGGCCGAGAACGATTTCAACGACGCCGAGCCGGGTGACTCGGTCGAGGTCGACAGCACCGATCAGCACGATGACCGCCCCGGCCAACACGCCAACCTTCCAAGTTCGGAGCGAACCACCGATTGCCAAAATGAGAGCGAAAAAAGGGGCGACGAATGGCACGAGGTTGATCACAAGGTGCCGGCCATTTGCAGGCGGGCCGAGCCACCAAGTACTCAGACCCACTTGCCTGCTCACCGCCCATACCGAGGCAAGCCCGATGACAACGCCAATCCATGTGAGGGTGACGGTCGCTTTCCATCCACCGCTCATTTCACTACCGCCACCAGGCGGTGCTGGAGGTGCGAGATCGTCGGGGAGCGCCATTGCCGCCATTGTAGGTGCGATCGCCCGAACCTACTGATGGACAGTTCGTCGGTAGCCTGTGACGCTATGAACTCCTCGTCAGCAACCACTCCGGCTCCGCCGATGCTGTCGATCTTTTATCCAATGTGGAATGAAGAGGAGTACATCGAGCGGGCGATTGCCTACGGCCGTCGTTCGTGTGAGCGCATGATCACCTCAGGCGAGATCGCAGATTATGAGCTCATCATCATTAACGATGCGTCGACCGACGCCACTGCTGCTATTGCCGACCGGCTCGCAGAAGAAGATTCGCGCGTTCGTGTTGTCCATCACCCGACGAATCGGAAACTCGGCGGCTCAATGCGGTCAGGATTCGCTGCCGCACAAGGTGACATCGTGCTCTACACCGATGCTGACCTGCCGTTTGATCTCAATGAGTTGCCCCGCATTGTTCGATTGCTTCGTGAGTACGAGGCTGACATTGTGAGCGCGTATCGCTTTGACCGAACTGGTGAGGGAGCACTACGAGCGGTGTACACCACGGTCTACAACACGCTGATTAAGGCGGCCTTCGGGGTTCGGGTTCGGGACATCAACTTTGCGTGCAAACTGGTGAGCCGAAAGGTGCTCGACGCAGTGGACCTGAAGAGCGAAGGTTCGTTCATTGATGCTGAGCTCATCATCCGGGCTCAACGTGAAGGTTTTGAAGTGATGCAGATGGGCGTCGACTATTTCCCTAGGACGCGTGGCGAATCGACACTTTCATCACCGGCAGTTATTCGAAAGATGCTTTCAGAGATGTGGACGCTGCGCCGCGATCTCCGGCGGTCATGATCGACACGACGTCTGCTCCGCTCGTTGACACTGCTCGTTTCAACACTGCCGTCATTCGATGTGTCGTTCTCCCGTCACACCCACCTTGTAACGGCGTTTCTTGCACATGACCCTCAACCGCTACCGCCGATGGATACCTGCGCTCGTTGCAGCTCTCTTGCTCGTCGTTATCGCAGTCGTTGGTGGTACATCGGGCGTCGACGATGTTGCCGATGAGCCGGTGGTTTCGTCGACGACGATTCCTGCGACGACCACCACCACGACGACCGTCCCGAAGGTTCCGCTGTCACGCAATCTCGAACGCGGAACCACCGGAGAAGACGTTGAAATGGTGCAGCAACGGCTTGCCGATATCGGATTCGATCCAGGTCCGATCGACGGGGTCGTTGGCACGTTGACAAAGCAGGCCGTGTGGGCGTACGAAAAATTGGTGATGGGGGTGCCTCGCCAAGACGCAACCGGAGTGGTGACTCCAGCCCTGTGGGACCGGATGCAAGAGCCGCTAATGGTGCGACCACGTCGCCCCACCGGTGGTCTCCAAAACCACACCGAGATCTACCTTGAGGAGCAGGTGCTCGTTGTCTTTCACAAGGACGTACCAGCGCTCATTACTCATATCTCATCCGGGGAGCTCGATGAGTTCGGAGAGCCAGCGTTGTATTGCGAGGTCGTCACCTACGACACAGATTCTGAGGGTGAACTCCTCGAGGAGCCAATCACCAGAGAGATCTGTGCATATTCGAAGACTCCGGGTGGAGTGTTCGAATATCGGCGTCTTGTCGAGGGCACGCGCAACGGCCCACTTGGCGATATGTGGAATCCGGTGTACTTCAACTACGGAATCGCTGTCCACGGAGCAATTCAAGTGCCAGCTGAGCCGGCCTCACATGGCTGTGTTCGAATTCCGATGCATATCTCCGAATATTTCCAGTCGCTGGTCGAACTCGGTGAATCGGTGCTCGTGTGGAACGGTGTCAGCGAGCCTGAAGACGTGACATACAGCGAGAGCCTTCCGAGTTTCGATGGAAGTGTGCCGAATCCGAACCCCACGACGACAACCTCGACGACGACGACGACCACCACGACGACGGTGGCTCCGACCACAACGGTTGCGTTGACGCCGGAAGTGTCGACAACATCGACGACCTCCTCATCAACTTCGACGTCGACCACTGTTGCTGAGTAGGGCATAGGCCTTTCGCAGGGACGTGCACGTTTGGTCGTTACATGAGGGTTTGCCTCAAGACGTGCCGCTAACGCGAAATCGCCGTCTCTTTCTGAGCGATTGACCGCTCAGCCCGAGCTCGAGCGACAGTTTCGACTGCGACCACCACCAGAGCGAGCCAGACCGTGGCAAACCCGATGAACCTTGCGGTGGTCATCGTCTCGCTATAGGCCAGCCAGCCGAGCAAGAAATTGATGATGGGTACCATCCATCCAATAGGGCCAAGCAATGTGAACGGCACTCGGGGGGCGGCATGGGCGAACAAAAGGAGTGGAGCAGCGGTCACGAGACCTGTTGCGGCGAGAAGCGCCCAGTCAAAACCCGACGCAAGTTCGCCGACACCACCCGTTCGTGTGAGAGAGATGATGACAACGACGATGGCGATCGGCAGCAAGGTCGTGACCTCGCCAGTCAAGCTATGGATCGGGTCGAGTGGAACTCGACGTTTCACCAAGCCATAAAACGCCCAACTTCCTCCGAGGGCGAATGACAGCCACGGCATCTGTCCGTATGAGGCGGTGAGGATTGAAATTGAGACGATGACGAGAATGATCGCGACGACTCGCATGGGGGTGAGCCGCTCTCCGAGGATGGTGACACCGATTGCCATCGTGATGAGCGGAGCAAGGAAATAGCCAAGCGCAGTCTCGAGAACCCTCCCCGAAACGATTGCGCCAACATATGTCGACCAATTGACGATGAGCAGCCCGGCAGCTGGCAGCAAAAACCGTCGAACGTTGCGGTCTTGTAGGGCGTTGAGCACGGTCGAGAAGTTGCCGCGCATCGTGATGAACATCCACAGCACGACGACCGCAGCTATGACTCGCCAGCCGATAAGGTCAATTGCCGAAAATTCGTTGAGCAGTTTCCAGAACGCAGTGAGGCTTCCCCAGAGTGCGTACGCAATAATCGCCGAGCGAACACCACTCTGAGCACGAGAATCCACCGACACAACATATTCGGGAGAAGCGATCTCAGTAGTGTCATGTCAGTGAATTATCTCAACGACGCGCGTGCTGATCACCGGACACTCCGGGAACTGTTTGCCGTCGACCCTTCTCGGTCTCAGCGTTACGTTGCTCAACTCGCCGACCTCCGCATCGACTGGTCTCGTCAACCGGTTACCGACGAGGTTCTCGACTCGCTGAGGTCTGCTGCGCGAACAGCTGGTGTGAGCGAGCGCTTTCAGGCACTTGCAGGGGGCGAACCTGTCAATGTCACGGAGGGTCGAGCTGCGCTACACATGGCGCTTCGAGCAGAGCGTGATGCGACGTTCGAAGTTGACGGGCGCAATGTGATGCCGGAGGTACATGCCGAGCTGACACGTATGGGTGCGTTTGCCGAGAAGGTTCGCGCGAATCCTGAGATCACCGACATTGTCAATATCGGAATTGGTGGATCAGACCTCGGTCCAGCCATGGCTGCTGAGGCGCTGGTTGGCGAGGCCCTTCCACGTCTTCGAGCTCACTTTGTGTCGAACATCGATGCTTCAGACATCACGTCAGTGCTCGACAAGGTTCAACCGAAGTCAACCTTGTTCGTCATTGTCTCAAAGACATTCGGCACGTTGGAGACGTTGACAAATGCGCGGGTTGCACGGCAATGGGTGATCGATGCCCTCGGTGAGTCTGCGGTGAGAGATCATTTCGTGGCGGTGTCGACCGCAGCAGAGAGAGTTGAAGAGTTTGGCATCAGTGCTGATGCAACCTTTGGGTTTTGGGACTGGGTTGGTGGTCGATACTCGCTGTGGTCAGCAGTCGGACTGTCGGTGATGCTGCTCGTGGGACCAGAACGCTTTGCTGAGTTGCAGGCCGGAGCGCGAGATGTTGATGCTCACATGATGGAAACGCTTGTTGACGATGATCGGCTCGACGACAACGTGGTGGTGACCCTTGCCCTGATCGGCCTGTTGCACCGCAATGTGCTGAATCGTCCATCGAAAGCGGTGATTCCCTACGTTCACGAACTCCGTCGATTTCCTGCGTACTTGCAGCAACTCGACATGGAATCAAATGGCAAGTCGGTGACGTCTGCCGGCATGCCTGTCACCGGCCCCACCGGGCCAGTGATTTGGGGTGAGCCAGGAACAAACAGCCAACACGCCTTCTTCCAACTTCTTCATCAAGGCACCGATGTCATTCCGGTTGATTTCATCGGTGTCGCTCGACCGAGACACGACCTGATCACTCAGCATGATGCGTTGTTTGCGAATTTGATTGCCCAAGCCCAAGCTCTCGCTTTCGGGCGGGCATCCCACGAGGAGCCTCATCGCAACTTTGATGGAAATCGGCCAAGCACGCTGATTCTTGCCGAGCAACTCGAAGCCCGAACCTTGGGGCAACTCATCGCGCTCTACGAGCACATTGTGTTTATCCAAGGAGTGATGTGGGGAATTAACAGTTTTGATCAGTGGGGTGTCGAGTTAGGTAAGGAACTCGCAAGCGCTCTCACTCCTGCGCTGTCAGATGCTGGTAGTGACATCGGTGGAGATGCAGATTCAGCGACCGTCGCAACAGTGCAGTGGTACCGGGCGCATAAGGCCCGGTGAGAGATCGTCTCTTACGTCGTGGAGCGCTCAAGAACGAGCGTGGTTCTGCCCGGAATGATGAACTGTGCTCCTGCGAGCAGCGTTTCGTCGCTCCCTTGCCCGATCTCTGGTCGAGATGAATCGAATTTGACCGCCCATGACGAGCCCCAACGCTCCGGTGGCAAGGTCCACGTCAACTCAAGCGGGCTTGCAGAAAAGACGCACATGAAGGTGTCATCGATGATTCGATTTCCAAAACGATCAGGAATGGTGATCGCTTCGCCGTTGAGAAAGACACCAACGGCCTGGGCGAATCCTTGTTCCCAGTCAGACGAGGTCATTTCTTCGCCGTCAGGACGGAACCATGCCATGTCGTCATTGTCACGAAGTGGACGGCCTTGAAACCATCTGCGGCGTTTGAAGATCGGATGCGATGATCGAAAGGCAATAAGCCGTTGCACCCAGTGGTGCATATCGCTGTCAAGGTTCTCCCAGTCAACCCAACTCAATTCACTGTCGTGGCAGTATGCGTTGTTGTTACCCCGCTGTGTGCGTCCGATTTCGTCTCCACTCAGCAGCATCGGCACCCCTTGGGAAAGCAGCAATGTTGCAATCAGATTCCGCCGCTGCCGATGACGAAGTTCGTTGATTGAAGCGTCGTCGGTTGTCCCCTCAGCGCCGTGATTCCACGACCGATTGTGAGACTCTCCGTCGCGGCTCTCTTCGCCGTTGTCATCATTGTGTTTCTCGTTATAACTGACGAGGTCTGAGAGGGTGAATCCGTCATGACAGGTGATGAAGTTGATCGATGCGGTCGGCCGCCGCGTGTCTGACCGGTAGAGGTCTGACGACCCCGTAAAACGTTGGGCAAACGTGGCGAGGCGAGCATGTTCTCCGCGCCAGAAATCACGCATGGTGTCGCGATAATCGGCATTCCATTCAGACCACTTCGGTGGGAAGTTTCCAACCTGATAGCCGCCTTCACCGACATCCCAGGGTTCAGCGATGAGTTTGACCTGCGAGAGCACCGGGTCTTGGTGGATGATGTCGAAGAACGCGGAGAGACGATCTACTTCGAAAAGTTCGCGGGCCAGAGCTGAGGCGAGATCGAATCGAAATCCGTCGACGTGCATATCGAGCACCCAATGTCGAAGGCTGTCCATGATGAGCTGCAACACGTGCGGGTGTCGCATATTGAGAGAGTTTCCGCACCCGGTGAAATCGAGGTAGTGGCGGGGTTCGTCATCGACAAGTCGGTAGTACGCATGGTTGTCGATACCGCGCATCGAGAGAGTTGGCCCGAGATGATTGCCTTCCGCGGTGTGGTTGTAGACCACATCCAAGATGACTTCGATACCTGCGGAGTGGAGCGCCTTGACCGTTTCTCGGAACTCATCTGCCGGACCTGTCCCGATCTGCGCCCCGTACTCGTTGTGGGCGCTGAAATATCCGATCGTGTTGTAACCCCAGTAGTTCTTTCGACCCTGTTGGATGAGGTGATGGTCATGAATGAACTGATGGATAGGCATCAGTTCGATCGCAGTAACTCCGAGCTGTACGAGATGTTCAATGATCGCAGGATGACGCAAGGCGGCGTAGGTGCCCCGTTGCTCTGGAGGGATGTCGGGGTGCCGCATGGTGAACCCTCTGACATGGGCCTCGTAGATGATGCTCTCGTGGGTTGGGGTTTTGAGTAATTCGTCACCGCCCCAGTCAAAGGAACGGTCGTGGACAACACCGAGTGGAACGAATGGCGCCGAATTCTCCGAGTTTGCTGAGTCGGGCTCGTCAAGGTCGTAGGCGAAGCACGCGGTATTCCAGTCGAGTTCGCCATCAATGCGCTGCGCGTAGGGGTCGAGCAGCACCTTGTTGTCGTTGTGCCAGAGCCCGGCATCGGGATTCCATTCTCCGTGAACTCGGTAACCGTAATGCTGACCTGGTGTGACGTCAGGGAGATATGCGTGCCAGACGTGGCCATCGACCTCGTGCAGGTCGATTCGTTGTTCGTCTAATGATCGATCGCGAGTGCCGCCGAAGAGGCACAACTCGACATGTTCCGCGCTTGAAGAAAAGAGAGCGAAGTTTGTTCCCGTTCCATCGAACGTTGCTCCGAGTGGATGCGGGTCGCCAGCCCACACCCTTCGATGGCGTGATGGATGGGAATCATGGCTCACCCCAGAATTCTGCCCGCTGCGCGCTCTCAACCCGCCATTTTCGGGCATGATTGAGAGATGGCTGAAGCAAAAACGATTGAGCGAGTGGGTGTCATTGGTTGCGGATTAATGGGTTCGGGCATCGCCGAAGTGTGTGCACGCGCCGGGCTTGAAGTGCTCGTTCGCGAGGCCTCAGCTGAGGCAGCTGAAGCGGGCCGTGCTCGCCTCGTGACATCGTTTGACCGTGGTGTGACCGCAAACAAAATGACGGAAGATGAGCGTGATGCAGCAATGGAGCGCTTGTCGTTTACCACCGATATCGGCGACCTCTCCGATCGGGATCTTGTTGTCGAAGCAATCATCGAAGACGAAGATATGAAGGTCGATCTGTTCCGTGAACTCGACCAAGTGTTGACGAATTCAGACGCAATTCTCGCCTCGAATACGTCGTCGATCCCGATCATGAAGCTCGGAACAGCGACATCTCGCCCAGAGCAGGTCATTGGGATTCACTTCTTCAATCCGGTGCCTGTGCTTCGGTTGGTTGAACTCGTCGAGAGTCTGATGACGTCGGAAGAAACATCGTTGCGGGCGGAGGCCTTCGCCGGAAATGTGCTGTCAAAGCGCGTCATTAGGTCGCAAGATCGTGCCGGATTCGTCGTAAACGCGTTGCTCATCCCGTATCTGTTGTCGGCGATCCGAATGATGGAGTCAGGTTTTGCCTCGGCAGATGACATCGATATCGGCATGGTCGAGGGTTGCAGCCATCCGATGGGGCCTCTTCGCCTCACCGACCTCATCGGGCTCGACACCACTTTGGCAGTGTCAGAGAGCCTCTATGAAGAGTTCAAAGAGCCGCTCTACGCTCCGCCGCCGTTGTTGTCTCGGATGGTTGATGCCGGTCTTCTTGGCCGAAAGTCTGGCCGCGGTTTCTACGACTATCGGCGCTGATGGCAGATCGCGTCGAGCGCCTCACCAATCTTCTTGCGTTATTGCTTGAAACCCGTCGTCCGCTGACCCTTCATGAGATTGCGTCGGAACTCGAGGGTCAATACCCCGACGCTGGTCAGGCTCGACGTGCAGCATTCGAGCGCGATAAGGCGGCGTTGCGCGAGATCGGCGTTGAGATATCGACGGAAACGTTCGGCGGTGATCGCGCTGGTGAGATGGGGTACCGCATCGAGAGAAGTTCTTTTGAGCTTCCCGACCTTGGCTTGACCGATGATGAGGTTCGGGCTCTTCAAGTTGCGCTAGCCGCTACTCGACCTGACTCTGCAATTGGTGAAGAAGCGCTCCTTAAGCTCGGCGGGGTTGGTGGGGGAGTTGGTGGTCCGATTCGGATGCACCTTCCGGAGTTGCCGGCGTTGCCGATCTTGCGGTCGGCGGTTGCTCAGCGGCATCCTGTGTCGTTTCGTTATTCGGGCAATGTTCGAAAAGTGGAGCCGTGGGGGCTGTTGTTGCGTGACGGGTTTTGGTACGTCGTTGGATTCGATCAAGACCGTGGTGCTCGACGCACGTTTCGAGTCGACCGATGCGAGGGAGAGGTCGCCATTGATTCGGCGATCGTGTTTGAACGACCTGCAGATGGTGACGTAGGGGCTGCACTGCCAACTAACCCGCTGTTGCTGGGAGATGAGCTCGCCGCTGAGCGTGAGGCTGTGGTGCATATCGCAGCACGCCGAGCATGGCTGGTTGAACGAGAGATTGGGAGTGAACGCATTCTTGTTCGGCACGACGATGGGTCAATCACCATCAGGCTGCCGTTCACTAATGAAGATGCGCTGCGTTCGTGGGTGCTTGGATTTCTCGATGACGCTGAACTCCTTGAGCCTGTTGATGTGCGAGATCGCCTCATTGAGTGGTTGAGGGCGGCGGTCTGATGGCACAACGTCCAGCAACAGAACGATTGCGGCGTTTGCTCATCATCTTGCCGTGGTTGATGGAGAGGGGAGAGGTCTCGGTCGATGAGGTTGCTGAGCGTTTTTCTGTAGGTGTTGACGATCTCATTCGAGATCTTGAACTGGTGTCGATGTGCGGTCTGCCGCCCTACGTCGATGAGATGATCGACGTCTTCATTGACGAAGGAATGATTTTCGTTGGGATTCCTCGTTTGTTTACGCGACCGCTTCGACTTAGCGAGGTGGAGGCTTTTGAGTTGCTCGCTGCCGGAAGGGCAGCGATGCAGTTGCGGGGTGCCGATCTTGACGGGGCGCTGGCGAGGGGTCTGGGCAAAATTGCGAGGGGGTTAGGCGAGGATGACACGGGTCTGCTCGTCGTTGCTCCTACTCCTGCAATCGTTCAAGAACTTTCACAGGTGATCGAGAACCGCGAGCGAGTAGAGGTTCGGTATCAGTCATCGAAAGATGTTGCGCCCACAGACCGACTACTTGAGCCATTCGTGGTGTTCTCATCGCAAGGCAATTGGTACACACACGCTCACGATGTCGGTGCAGAGGGGCTCAGGACGTTCCGGATTGATCGCATCGAGTCACTAACGGTGATCGGGCAGGCGGAGAACGAGGCGCCAGATTCGATGCCTGAACCTGGCATCTGGTTTGCTGACGCGGAAATTGAGCGGGTGACACTTCGGGTGGCTCCGCGTGGCCGGTGGATATACGAGCGATATCCAGTTGATGAGGTGTCCTCTCCAGATGCAGATGGTTGGGTTGAGGTTCGTCTCGCCGTGACATCTCGTCAATGGCTCGAGCGGTTGCTGTTACGTCTCGGCGATGCGGTTGAGGTGGTTGATCCGTCTTCGAGGCGCGGCGTTCGATCGGAAGCAGCAGCTCGAGTGTTGGGTCGCTACTCGGTCAAAGGTTGATCCCGCAGGAGGAGCGGCAGTATTTCGGAGGTCGCAACTGCGTCGTGGAGTGCGTCGTGGCTGCGGCCGATGTCGATGCCGTATCTCTCGCAAATATCGCTGAGCCGATGTGAACGCTGTCGGTCAGGGTCGAGGCGGCGAGAGAGTCGGAGCGTGCAGAGGTGAGGACCGTTGGGCAACTGCAGGTCGTTCATTTGCGCGGCCGTGGTGAGGAACTTCCAGTCAAATGCGAGGTTGTGGGCAACAATTTCACGCTCGCCGATGCGATCGAAAAGGCTGTTAAGCACTTGTAACGATGAGGGAGCGAAGAGCAATTGTCGGCGGGAAATGCCGTGTATGTGCTGGGCGCCGATTGGGTCCCAAGGTCGCCGCAATCGAATCATCGAATTCCACGTTGAAACGTTTATGAGATGAGTTTCGTTCGGGTGGAGATCGCCACAGACGACAGCGGCTTGGTAGATCGGATCTAACGCACCATTGAGGCCACCCGTCTCAAGGTCAATGACCGCGAAGTGCCGGACAGCATTGCTCACGTGGCCAGACTAGGCCAGCGGTGTAACGGGAGGAATTATGCGTTGCGAGCCCGGATACCAATGGGGGCAGCAACGGTGTAACCGAGAAGGTGCCGGTCTTCTTCGTTTTCTCCGCCCCAATAACCATATTCGTGATTTTCGCGAGCGAATTGGCGGCAGGGGATGCGCACTGGGCAGGCTGTGCACAACATATTGGCTCGTGCTTCACGGCGTTCACGCGCCTGTGGGCGTTCGGCCTTTTTTGCGAAGAAGAGTTCGAGACGGCCCTTGCACATGGCAAATTCTTGCCATGCCACATCACGTGGCAGGTCGTCGACTGATTCAAAACTGAGGGGTTCAGCAACGCTCATGCCTCATTTAACACTAAATAGGGGTTTCCTATTCCAAGATTGAGAAATTTTTCTCAATTTGTCCTCTACAGGAGTTCGGCGGCGAGCGAAGCGACACTTGAACGCTCGCATGATTGCAGGGTGATATGGCCAAAACAGGGCTGTCCCGTGAAGGCATTTGTGAGTACAGCCAGGGCATTGTTGGTTTCCCCGAGATAGGGGGCATCGATCTGGCTGGTGTCGCCGGTGAACACGACTTTCGTTCCTTCACCGACGCGAGTGAGGATCGTTCGCAGCGTGGTCGGTTCAAGGTTTTGCGCTTCGTCGATGACAACCATCTGCTGTTGGAGCGATCGACCTCTAAGAAAAGTGACTGATTCGAGAGAGAGTTTTTGTCGTTCGGTGAGTTCATCGATGAGTTGGCGGGCGTCACCTGATGAACGACGGTCGGTAAGGGCGACCACAGCGTCGTGCACAGCCGACATCCACGGGTCGAGCTTCTCGTCGAGGCCGCCAGGGAGGAAGCCAACATCTGCCCTGCCAACTGGAACGAGAGGACGATAAATGGCGACGCGCTCGTATCGCTGCTCTTCGACAACCTGCTCGAGCGCAGCCGCGATCGCGAGGATTGTCTTTCCGGTGCCAGCCCGTCCGTCGAGTGCAATCACGGAAACATCGGGGTCGAGAAGGAGATCGATTGCGAATCGCTGTTCCTTATTTCGAGGATGCAATCCCCATGGCTGTGCCGGGGTCTGCGGGAGGAGGTGAAACTCGGTTCCGCGTCGTCGGGCGAGGGCAGACTGCGACCCCGCCCTGAACACCACGTATTCGTTCTCTCGTACGAGCGGCGCCGTATCAACACTCAATGCGAGCTCGATGCCGGCCGGTGTGTGGTCGGCTTGATGTGTTGCTTCGTCGACGGCGACGGTTCCGTCGCGGTACAACGCGTCAATGATCTGGGTATCGGTGTCAACAATGTGCCAGCCCGCCTGTCGAACTTCTCGGTTACCGCCTGTTGGCTGGTGTTCGATAGCGCTGAGGCCGAGGTGCGCTGCTTTGATGCGAAGCGCGGCGTCGTTCGACACCATCATTGTTGGCGCTTGACGAGATTGGCCGACCGCTGCTCCGATGATCCGGTTGTCAGCTTTTGCTGGGTCAAGCCCATGCTCCACCAGTGCGTCGTGTTGCACGCCGTTCACTTCGATTCTGAGTGAGCCATTGCCGAGAGGAACCGGTGACGCAAGTGAACCGCCATGTTGAAGTCGAAGTTCTTCAATCGTTCGAAGTGCAGTTCGGGCCGCGCGCCCGACATCATCTGATCGGCCTTTGAGCCCGTCGAGTTCTTCGATCACAGTGAGCGGAATAACGACATCTGCCTCACCCATCGAATGAAGGCATGCAGGGTCAGCGATGAGTACTGAGGTGTCAATGACGACTCTTGTGTTCGAGATGTCGCTCGTGTCCTCCTTACTGGCAAGTGTCTGGCGGACAGTTCCGGCGAGATCGGTCACAGATCACCTCTGTTGAGAGAGCGCAGATGGGAGCGAACGGTTGTAGAGAGCAACGTCTCCAGTTGTACAGCGCATTGCAATGGCGGTGGTGGATTTCGGGTCACTCCAGATGTGGATAACCGAGTAGTGAGGTCTGTGACTCGCATTTCGTCGTTGTTACGTAAGGTCTCTGAGCGACAGTCATTTGCAAATGCAATAACATGATTAGTTGCACCGTTGTTATTTGGTTCATTTCGATGGTGTCGTTCCTTCGTTGATGGCGTCCACCCGGTTTCGGGTGTCATCACCAACGTGGGGCCCGGAGAACAATCCCGTTCGCCGGCGTACAGAATAAAAGGACGATTTATGACTAAGTCAGAACTCATCGACGCAGTGGCAAGCGCAGCCAACGTGTCAAAGGCAGACGCCGAGCGCACAATTGGTGCATTCTTCGACACCGTTGTCGCAGGTGCGAAGCAGGGCGACAAGGTCGCTTGGCCAGGGTTTGGTGCGTTTAGCGTCACCAAGCGCCCAGCCCGTACCGGTCGTAACCCTCGTACGGGTGAGCCAGTGCAGATCAAGGCATCAAACGCCATGAAGTTCAGCGCCTCCTCAACGTTGAAGTCAACTCTCAACTGAGAGAGCTGAGTAACAATGGCAGTAAAGAAGGCAGCTCCTAAGAAAGCAGCGAAGAAGGCTCCGGCCAAGAAAGCTCCTGCGAAGAAGGCTGCTGCGAAGAAGGCAGCTCCTAAGAAAGCAGCAAAGAAGGCTCCGGCCAAGAAGGCTGCTGCGAAGAAGGCAGCTCCTAAGAAAGCGGCAAAGAAGGCTCCGGTCAAGAAGGCTGCTGCGAAGAAGGCAGCTCCTAAGAAAGCGGCAAAGAAGGCTCCGGTCAAGAAGGCTGCTGCG
>CALCBR010000013.1:0-34115 GCA_937897105.1 uncultured Acidimicrobiaceae bacterium
CAATGATCACGATGTCGCCAGCCTTGGCATCCACAATCGCCTGACGAATCGCCGCAGCTCGATCTACCTCTGCGCTCCACTCTGTTGTGGTCGCATTAGAGAAACCATGACAAATCTCAGCAATGATCTCATCGGGATCTTCGTTGCGCGGATTATCGGACGTCACAATGACCGAGTCGGCGTTCCTCTCGGCAGCCGCTGCCATGTCAGGCCGCTTGAGACGGTCCCGCCCTCCCCCACAACCGAACACGACGACCAATCTGCGCGATGGAGCGATTTCACGGCATGTGCGAAGAAGCGCTTCGAGGGCCTCTGGGGTGTGAGCGAAGTCGACGAGCGCATCGAACTCGTCATGAGAAATCAACTCCATTCGGCCGGGAACCGTCTGCACAGACTCGAGCCCATCGGCGATGACGTCGTCGGTTACGCCAACTGCACGTGCACACGCAATCACCGCAAGAGCGTTTTCAACGTTTTGGCGGCCAGGAAGGTGAACATGGAATGAGGTTCCGTCAAGAACGAATGCAGAGCCGCTCAACGCCATCTGAAGATTTTCGATATCAGACATTGAGAAGCGATACACATCACCAATGTCAGAGGAAAGATCGCCGAGCAGACGTCCGTGGACGTCATCGCCATTAATGATCATTTGCTTCACACCGTGAGAGGTAAACAGCAGTGATTTCGCTCTGAAATATTCCTCTTGAGTGCCGTGGAGATCTAAATGATCTCGCCCGAGGTTGGTGAAAACTGCAGCCGCAAATGCCGTCCCTTGAACACGCTGCTGGACGAGCGAATGTGATGACACTTCCATGGCCACCACCGAAACTCCGTCTTCGCAGAGTTCACGCAATCTCCGCTGCAGCACTGGTGCTTCTGGAGTTGTCATGTCTCCTTCGAGAGTTCCAATCACCGCTGACTTCTGTCCATCGGCATTGAAGACGGCAGCAAGCATCTGAGCGACCGTGGTCTTCCCATTGGTACCCGTCACTCCAATCACCTTCATTGCGTCAGACGGTCTTCCCGAGACCAACGCAGCTACTTCTCCAAGTGCCGAACGAACGTCATCAACAATGATCTGCGGATTGGGGATCGGTAATTCGCGATCAACAAGGAGTGCGGTTGCACCGCGATCAACCGCCTCTTGCGCGAAGTTGTGTCCGTCGAAGTGTTCGCCGACGACACATGCGAAAAGCGAGCCCTCAACGATGCGACGCGAGTCCATGATCACCGCGCTGATCTCGACTCGAGCCATGTCTATCGATACCCGCACCTCTGAGTTCAGTCGCCGCGAAAGATCACTGATGACGGCGTCGTCAATGACCAGCGTCTCGCCTCGCAGCATCACAACGTCACCCGGCGCACGCCGTACCGCTGTTGGGCGGCTGGATTCCTAGCTCGTGGGCGATGGTCGGAACAAGCCGGGCGAAGACCGGGGCTGCTGCGGTTCCACCAAAGCGGTTGATCGTGCCTGCTGGGGGTTCATCGATGCTGATAAGCACGGTGATCTGTGGATCCTCAGCCGGAAAGAATCCGACGAAACTTGCATAATACGATCGCACGCCAAACTCGTCCTCATATCCGCCATCAGGTTGCGCCTTCAGACCTGTTCCGGTCTTACCAGCGACATTAAATGACGAAACCTGGGCGCGGGTGGCGGTACCCGAGCAGACAACATCGGTCATGATCGACTGCATGACCTCAGCCGCGTTCGGTGAGATGACCTCCTGCGTCGCCGATGGCGCTGTTGGACTGATATCTCCATCGTCACCAACAAACCCACGAACCAACTTCGGAGCGACATACAAGCCGTCATTGGCAATTGCGTTCACCGCAGAAATGAGTTGAATTGGCGTACTCGCAAGCCCTTGACCGTACGAGACGGTGTACTTCTCTGATCCGTGGAGGTCGTTCCACTCTTTGAAAATGCCAGCCGATTCGTTCGGGAAGTCGAGGGCTGTTCGCTCACCGAGGCCGAAGGCTCGCATGAAATCCCAGTGACGCCGTAACTGCACTTCCTCCTGCACTTTGATGGTGCCGATGTTTGATGAGTCGACGAGAATCTGTCGAACCGTCATGTCTTCGTCAGGGTGTTCGTGAGAGTCACGAAGAAAGTCGTCGCCATATTGCGCTCGCCATGGCACGTTGAACACTGTGTTCGGGCCAACAACACCAGTTTCTAAACCAGCGGCAATCGTGATCACTTTCGCAACTGAGCCGGGCTCATACGCATCAACGGCTGCATGGTTACCCGAGGTGATGCGCACCTCGTTGCTCTCGGTGTCTCGTTTCACCGAGGCCATTGCGTACAGTTCGCCCGACTGAGCGTCCATCACGATGCAGGTTCCGGCTTTCGAACTCGTGTTCTCAACTCGCTCGAGAAGCGCCTGCTCGCAGGTGAACTGAATTGAGCGGTCGAGTGTGAGGATGAGGTCGTCACCGGGAACTGCGCCCTCTGTACCGTTTTCACTGCCGGCGATAGATCGTCCACCCGGGGCTACCTGTCGGGTGACGCTGCCGTTCTGTCCAGAGAGAATGTCGTCGTATTGAAGCTCGAGCCCTGCAATACCAATACCATCGATGTCGGTGCGACCGATTACTGACCGGCCAGTGTCGCCACCTGGAAGCAGGCGGGTGGGTTCGGCGTCGACATTCACACCGGAGAGCTTCAACGCTGCGATTTGGTCTCCGAGGTCAGCGTCAATCTGTCGGCGAACGTAGACAAATCCCTTGTCTTTTCGAACCATCTCGTCGTACAGCCGTTGCTGGTCTTCGACGCCGAGGTTCAACATTGTCGCAAGCATGTTGAGCGTTGCTTCCTCGTTGTCGACGAGTTTCGGATTGATACTGATGGTTGCTGCAGGAATCGATACTGCGAGTTCTTCACCGTTGCGATCGAAAATCGTGCCTCGGTCAGCAATGACCGTGGTTGTTCTGGTCCATTGATTTGTTGCTTCGGCGCGCATCGCATCGCCACCCGCTGTCTGTAACCCGATGACCTTTGTCGTTACGACGATGAGCATCACGAGAACAAACGCGACGATGATTTGAATTCGCCTGCGCTGGTTTCCGATCTTGAAGCGCCCGGTTGCCGGTTTCGCAGAAATGGCTCGCAGTTTGCGCTGAGGGGAGGCACTCCGAGGAGTGCTCGCCCGTTTGGATGTTGAGCCCGAGCGGGTTGATCGGGCCGTCGAGGCTGAGCGGCGTGGTTGCTTCCGAACCGCTGGTGCGGTGCGTCGCACCGACCGCTGAGGAACTTCACGACGACTCATCAATCCATTCCGTTCATGATTTTGACCATGCGGAATTGGTCGAGCGGGCCGAGATAGTCGGGAACATCGACAACGTCTCCGTCAGTGCTTGTCGCTGCCATCGCCATCGCCAGCACCAACGGGTCCACGGCCAGAAAACTGCTGTCCATTGCCGGCCTCATTCCGAGTTCACGTGCTCTCTGATCGAGTCGAGCGGGTGCCCGAAGTTCTGCTCGCACCGCTCTCAGCGTGTCAAAACGATCGTTTGCTTCAGCGATGTCTCTGTCGATCTGATCGATCACCGCCTGCCGAGAAGCGATCTGGGTGTGAATAACTGCGAGGCTTCCGAGGCCGAGCGCAACCAGCGTTGCGGTGAAGACAACAACACGGGTGGTTCGGCGACGAACTTCAACGACTCGAAGAGCTGGCCGGCGGTTCGGTGCCGGCCTTGTTGCAGGTCTGCGGAGGGCGATGGCCATCAGGACTCCTCCGCAATTCGTTCCGCAACCCGCAACCGAGCTGATGTTGATCGACGGTTGCGTTCCATTTCTGCAGCTGACGGCTTTTTCGCAACCTTCCGAACGATCCGGACGGTCTGCACCGCACCGCACACGCACGGAAGCTCTGGAGGACATTCACACCGGTTCGCTGCCGCCATCATTCGCTGCTTAACGATCCGGTCTTCTCCTGAGTGGTACGACAGCACTGCCACCCTGCCACCTGGAACTACGCGGTCGATTGCCTTGTCGATCGCAATCGGGAGTGCGTCGAGTTCTCCGTTGACTTCGATGCGGATTGCTTGGAAGGTGCGCTTTGCTGGATGGCCGCCGGTGCGACGTGCGGGTGCAGGTATTGCGGCGACGACGACTTCAGCTAACTGGTTCGTTGTTTCAATTGGACGGGCCGCCACGATCGCATTTGCAATACGTGAGGCGAAGCGCTCTTCGCCATAGCGTCGAATGATGTCAGCGAGGCGGCGAACGTCGTAGCCGTTCACAACATCGTCAGCGGTCCAGTTGGCATCAGGACCCATCCGCATGTCGAGAGGTCCGTCATTTCGGTAACTGAACCCTCGACTGCCCTCATCGAGTTGGTGGGAGGAAACACCTAGATCGAAGATTGCGCCGCTGAGTGCCTCGACCCCATGCTCGGCAAGGCCCTCATCGATGTCATCAAATCGACGGATGGTCGTGCGAAAGCGCGGCCCAAAGTGTTCGAGACGCTGTGCCGCCGCGTGCAGCGCCTCGGGGTCGCGGTCGAGACCGATGACATCAACATCATCACGGGCCTCAAGCAATGCCTCTGAGTGGCCGCCACCGCCGAGGGTTGCATCGAGAATCGTCCCCGGTGGAACTTCGGCAAACACGTCAACGATTTCGTCTCTCATCACGGGGTCGTGGGAGAACGAGGTCTGCTGACCGTCTGCCATCGTCATCAGTCCTGCCACACCCGAGGATTCGTTGCGTGCAAGTCTTCCGCTTCGATGGTTTCGTAGCGGGACGGTCTCCACACCTCGATCGAGTTGAGGTTGCCAACGATCACCGCCTGATCGCCGCCGGTCAGGCCGGCAAACTCACGGGCTTTTTCATCAAGGGTGAGACGTCCCTGCTTGTCAACTGAAACTGACACCGTTTGGGTCGCGACCGAACGTCGCTGCCTTGCGGTGGCGGTGCCAGATTTCACCGCTTCGATGACATCGTTCGCCTCGGCTTCGAATACGGCGACCGTCCGGAGGGTGATGCATCCCTGTGGATCGAGGGTTGCGTAACAACGGTCACCGAGTTCACCACGGAAGGGTGCGGGAAGGCCAAGACGACCGTTGTCGTCGATGCTGCGGTCGTACACGCCGACGAACATCTCTCCCTCCCTTTCATCCCGCTCCGCCTCGGCTCACAAGTTGCGGTTTCCTGTGAGCCCAAAAAGTATTTCACCTATTCACACCAAAATCAACCATTCTCACCCAATTATCACCAATACCGTGAAATGCGGTGTCAGCGTCCTCGTCACGGCGGTGATGCTCGAAGGCCTCTGCATGGGATGACGCAAGGGGGCGTGCAGGCTGAACCAGGTGGTCAACACTGGCGCGCAGTAGTGAAAAGGCGGGAGGTACGACAGCTACCGGCCGCTGAGTGAAGCGCTCACCACCGATGTCAGCGCATCAAGGAATCTGTCGTTGAGCACATCTCGGACCCGCTCATCAACAATCGCCGGCCTTCGAAGCGGCCCCGTGGCTTCCTCAACGAGGAGAGTAAGAATCTCATCTGTCGGATCAACAAAATGCAACTGACCCTGAACCCGAGCACCATCCCTCGTTCTCCGTTGACTCAGACCTACAAGTTTTGACTGCTCCACCATGAGTTCGCCATGTGAACGCCCAGCAAAACAAACGAGTTCGCCGTTCGAATCGTTACCCGTCTGGCCAACGAATTGCCATATGTCAGGAAGAGCGCAGTCGAGAGATGTGAGGGCGGCCAGCCACCAACGGCCTACCTGCTCCATCATTCCAAGGGGCTCAGCAACGTATCGAGGATCGTCGGCACCAATCTCAATATCAATCCACAACGATCGATGAGGGTCGACAAGAACTATTCCCCCACCTGATCGGCGACGAATCACCTCGATGTTTCGCTGAGCCGCACGTTCGCGTTCAACGAGGTGTTCTGACTGCCGAGACCCGAGCACCAGTGCCATCGATTCTGGAATGCACCGCACCAGGCGAACCCCATTACGACGAATCGGAGTGACCGCATGCAGGTCTTTAGCGGTTGCCGTGCGACTGAGAGATTCAGTGTTCAACTTGCGACCGGAAGGTACGCACGCCAGGCAGAAGGCATTCGCGATACACCGATCACTACCCACGCCGGGGACTTCGGTGCGACCGTTGGACGCCGAAGCACCATCCCTGCCTCTTCTGGGGTTCGATCACGTTTTGACAGGTTGCAGGGTTTGCAGGCAGCGACGAGATTTTCCCAGCTGTGATGGCCCCCACGAGAGCGCGGCACAATGTGGTCGATCGAGTCAGCATGGGCACCGCAGTACTGGCACTGGTAATCGTCTCGAGCAAAAACCGCTCGGCGAGACAGCACGGCGCGTCGTTGTCGAGGGGCTTTCACCATGTATCGCAACCTGACGACGAGAGGGACGTTCATTGCGAAGGAGGGTGAACGTACGAGCTCGTCACCCGACTCAATAATCTCGGCCTTATCCGCAAGAACAAGGCATGTCGCCCTTCGGGCAGACACCACACTTAGCGGCTCGAAACTTGCGTTCAGTACGAGCACGTTTCTCATCGCTTACGCCCTACAGCTCTCGAACATCATTGCCGCGCTAGCCGGCGCATCTCGCCACACCACATGAGGTATTCCACCACATCGCGGCTTGTTGGAGGGTGATCATCTGATCCGTACTGGGTGACGGTTCGAAACGCGAGATAGTCAGGGGCCGGCACCGGTAAAAAAGGGGCTCGAGTGAACCACCCCTTTGGCGCAAGCAACGCCATCTGGCGAAAAGCGGTAACCCATAACCGAGGGCGACGGGCAACAGCGATGACAACCGCGAGAACAAATTTTGATCTCGCAATCAGTCGTTTCACGCCGGGCGGGGCTCCTTTGGCAATCCGAGAACCATTTCACCGATGATGTTTCGTTGCACCTGTGATGAGCCGGCGTAGATCGTTCCAGCTCGGGCCGACAGGAAGGTGTTAGCCCACGATGCCGAGGAGTTTGGCGCCCCAGCATCATCTGCTCCAAACGAAGATGATGGAGGACGGCCAGATGGGGCCATCGCATCTGCACCGAGAATCTTCGTTGCGAGTTCGGTGACCGTCAGATGGTATTCGCTCCAGTACAACTTGGAGATGGCGCCATCTGGGCCAGGATGATGCCCCTTCAAGAACTGGGTCAGCACGCGCATACCGCTGTACCGCATGATCTGTACTTTGGCGTAGGCCTTCATGAGCTCCTGCCTGATAACAGGATCTTTGGTCATTCCTCGTTCTGCTGCGAGCACCAACAAACGGTCAATTTCTGCTTGGAAGCGAATCGGCATTGTCGCCGCAGCCTCGCCTCGTTCGAATCCAAGCAACGTCATTGCAACGGCCCATCCGTTGTTCACACCCCCGACAACATTGTCTTTCGGACATAGAGCATCGGTGTAAAAGACCTCGTTGAATTCTGAGTCTCCGTTGATCATCTTGATCGGTCGCACTTCGACGCCTGGCTGACGCATATCGACAAGCAAGAACGAAATTCCCTTGTGTTTCGGAGCATCAGGGTCGGTACGAGCGAGGGTGAAGATGTGGTCAGCGAGATGTCCTGCTGAGGTCCAGATCTTCTGGCCATTCAAGACCCACTGGTCGCCGTCGAGTTGAGCTTTCAACCCGACATTGCCGAGGTCAGAGCCGGCATTCGGCTCGGAGTAGCCCTGACACCACGTGTCTTCACCAGAGAGAACCCTCGGCAGGTAATACTCTCGCTGCTCCTCACTGCCCATCAGCAGCAAGGTGTTGCCAAGCATCTGAATGCCGAACACGTCATTAGGCCCTCCGGTCGGCACACCAGCGATCGCGAACTCTTCAGCGAGGATCACTTGCTCGAGCGCCGATAGCCCTGCTCCGCCGTACTTCTGTGGCCAACCGGGAGCGAGGTAACCCGACTCGAAGAGAGTCTGTCGCCATTCCGAAACAAACTCGCTGATCTCATCACCTTCTAATGATCCGATGCCAGTGAAACCGCTCGGCAATTTCTCAGCAAGGAAGGACTTCACCTTCGCTCGATAGGCATCAGCGTCTACGTCATACACAGGAAGCATGGTCAAAGCGTAGCGAGTGACGAGGCCTCGAAAGTAGTGGAGCGCTCGAAATACTCAAGCGGTATCGAGACGCAACGAATCTGCCGCCAAGGCGACCGCAGATGCACCGGCGAGAACATGAAGCTGAGCAACGTCGACATCTAATTGCTTGAGGTGGCTAAGGCGTGTCCGTTCGGCAAGCTCATCTCTCATCGACTCAATAAATGTCTCGCGAAATGCTTCAACCACAACCCCTCCAATTCGAATGCGTTGAATGTCCAACATTGCGGCAAGCGACGCACATGCCCTCGCAACCATCATTCCTGACTGGGTGATGAGTGAGCTTGGAGTTGAAACAAGCCCTCTTCCGGTTGTTGCTTCGATGCCGCGCACGCTGGCATACGAATCAAGGCATCCCGACTTTCCACAAACACACGGCCTACCTTCGACGTCGACTGCAAGATGAGCAAATGCTCCGGCCGAGCCCCGCTCGCCCTGCAAGAGCCGGCCCCCTACGACGACGCCACCATCTACATCATCACCGAGGTGCAGGCCGATCGCCGACGAACCCTCAGAAGATGCGAGGGCGTATGCGCGTCCCGTGCTTTCGAGAATTGTTGGGCAGCCAACCACTTCTGTGATCGAGTCGCGAATTGGTAATCCGCTCCAATCGTTGTCACCGATCGGTGCGAAGCCGCCGAGTTCTTCATCAACGGGGCCAGGTCCAGTGGCTGCACAAAGGATTGGACGCTGCTCGGCCGGAGTCGCAGCCAACACCCGCTGCACAAGCCTTGTCAGCGCTGTAAGCCGGTCTCTTGAGGGGGTTACGACCCGGTCTCTCACGCCAACATTTCCCTCATGATCGATGATGCCGACCGCAAGGTGACGTTCGCCTAGGTCGACCACCATTCGAACGTCGACATGTAACGAGGACGACGGGTCGACCGCCATGTGTTCTCAGCCTTGACGACGAGCACGCGCCGAAGCTGCCCAAGCCGACATAGAGGCTCCGCTCAACTGTTCACGGCCAATCACTGCAATTTCGTTCGCCGCCACAATACTGAGGGCGACGACGCCGACGAAAATAAGAAATGCAACGAGATAACTCACCGCAAGCGCAAGAACGGTTGCGACAACACCAATTACGGCTCCGAACAGCGAAACGAAAAGGCGGCGTCTTGACACGGCAACCCCGCGTTCGGAAAACGACGGATCTTGTTCGAGTTCTTGCTCGATTTGCCGCAAAATACGCTGTTCGTCTTCAGAAAGTGGCATTGGTTTCCATTTCAATAATCTGCAAGCAGAAGGTCTTCGCACAGTTTCGCACGTGACGGGCCTCGACTCAACGTTTGCTCGAGGGATTCTCATCTCTTTCGGGGCGTAACGACCCAGCAAGACGAAGCGCACCTCCACCAAAACGATCCCTCACACGGTCGATCGCATCATCTCTGCGACCTTGTTCAACATTTGCAGTCGAGAAGAGATCGAGTTGCTGCACTGCGGAGCCGAATCCCGATGCAGTCACCCCGAGCAGTCTGACCGAACGGCTACTCACTGCGCTCACCAGAAGTTTGTCGAGCACTCCGATCACCTCCGAGGTTGACGCAATCGGGGTCGACCACGTGTGTGAACGCGTCAGAGTGGTGAAGTCAGAAAGCCGGACCTTGATTGACCATGTCTTTGCGCCACCAACCCCTGACCGAATTCGGCTCGTAACGATGTCGGTCATTCGCACAAGTTCAGCATGAAGCACCTCAGCGTCGGCAAGATCTGAGCCAAAGGTCTCCTCATGGCCAATCGACTTTGCTTCACGGTCTGGAACAACAGGTCGCTCATCTCGGCCGTGTGCCAGGTCAATCAACTGCGCTGTCAGCGCTTCACCGAGTTGGGCCCTCAAGACCTCCTCGGGCATCGCCGAAAGTTCTGGAACAGTTCTCACCCCAATCTTCTCGAGTTTCGCTCTCGACTTCGGACCAACCCCCCACAAGCGACCAACTTCGAGTCGTTGTACGTAGTCATACTCAGTTCCCGCATCGACGACGACCACGCCAGGGCCGGGCTGAATACCTGACGGAGATGCCACAGGCTTCGCATCAACTGACGCCAATTTCGCGATGAACTTGTTGGTAGCAACGCCCACTGAACTGCCGAGACCAAGTTCAGACGAAATTTGTTGGCGAATCGACTGAGAAAGTCGAGCGGCAGCGTCAAGCCCGGGAGCCGGCACCGTCACGTCGAGGAATGCTTCATCGAGCGCTAACGGTTCGACAAGTGAGGTCTGCTCATCAAAAATCTCTCGAACACGAGCGCTCATGGCGCTGTATTTCTGATGATCTGGCGGTAACGCAACAAGATGCGGACAACGACGTTTCGCCTCGGCTCCTGACATTGCTGACCGAACACCAAATCGCCGAGCTTCATACGAAGCAGCTGCCACGACCCCTCGATCTGAACTTGCCCCGACTACAACTGGCTTGCCGACAAGGTCAGGTCGATCGAGCAACTCAACCGAAACAAAAAACGCGTTCATATCGATATGAAGAATCGAGCGTTGAGGTTTCTCGTTTCGCGTTGTTTCGAAGGTATCGATGCGTTCAGTATCGCATCGATCCGCTCCACACGACAGCCACCGCACATGTACGGTGAGGGGGTGTCCAATCTGCCACAGCCGGCCACACGACCCCGAGAACTTTCGGCACTGCCGCCCCAAACCGCTCGCGCCATTGCGTTCGCAATGACCGTGATCGTCGGAGTGCTCGGAGCAATACTTGGCTACGCATTGGGAAATGCAACCTGCACCGATGACTGCTCGCTGAAGGCGGGATCGTTCCTCCTCATCGGAGCCGTCGCTGGTGCCCTCGGAAGTGCGATCATGTCGGTTCTTGCCCTTCGAGCAATGGGCGAATGGAACGAGATTCGCGACCGAGAACGTGCCGGCCATGCCCCACAATGACGAGCTCATCGCTGATCTGAGCGAGCTCTGCATTGATCTTGCGGTGGAAGCCGCATCGACCGCGGCGTCTGGCCGCTCCCATCAGCCAACATTCACATCGGCGACCAAATCATCGGCCACCGACCTCGTCACACCATTTGACCAAGCCGCCGAACGTTTCATTCGTGCTCAACTCTCTACCCAACGCCCGGACGATGGAATTATCGGCGAAGAAGAGAGTGACCTCACCGGAACAAGCGGATTGACATGGATAGTCGACCCCATCGATGGAACAACCAACTTTGTGTTCGGACTGCCCGCTTGGGGCTGCTCGATTGCGGTTGCACGTGGCGATCAACTGCTTGCGGGAGCAGTACATATCCCAGTGTTGTCGGAGACGTACTCGGCAACCTCCGGCCAAGGGGCGAGGTGCAACGGCAGTGCGATCGCAGCATCGGCCACCTCGTCATTCGAGACAGCACTTATCGCAACTGGCTTTTCGTACCACCCGCATCGCCGGGCCCAGCAAGGGGCCACCGTTGCTCGCCTGCTCCCACACGTAAGAGATATCCGGCGATCGGGCTCCGCCGCATACGACCTATGTTGTGTTGCAGCCGGAACCGTTGACGCCTACTACGAAGAAGGCCTCTCACTATGGGATATCGCAGCCGGAGCGCTCATCGCTCGCGAGGCGGGTGCCCGGGTTGAATATTCACCCTCCGGAGCTCGGACAGACATTGCGGTTATCGCCTCTCCGCCGGACATCTTCGAATTATTACGGTCTGTTGTCGACGACTGAGAAAAGCCGCGAAACCTCCGTGTGCACGCGTTACGACCTAATTACGGCACAATACAGATGTGGGAACTCGCATTCTGAGCGTGGAAGACGACGAACGCATTCGCCAAGCCGTCAAACTCGCCCTCGAAGATGAGGGTTGGATTGTCGACGAAGCTGAAAGCGGCGAAGTGGCGATTGACATTTTCCAGCGTCACCCCTCCGATGTTGTGTTGATCGACATCATGCTTCCCGGTATCGACGGGTTTGAGCTGTGCCGAACCATCCGTCGAACAAGTGACGTCCCCGTCGTAATGGTGACTGCCAGAAACGACACGCACGACATCGTGGCCGGCTTGGAAGCAGGCGCTGACGATTATCTGACCAAGCCGTTCGCTCCCAAGGAGTTATCAGCACGTATTCGTGCGCTCCTGCGGCGAACACGGCCATCGTCTACTCCTCATGCCCGCATTTCTCTTGGCGACCTCGAGATCGTCCCCGATGAGGGCAAAGTCTCACGCGGCGGCAAAGAGGTTCATCTCACCAAGACTGAATTCAGATTGCTCTGCGAACTTGCGGACAACCCTGGCAAGGTCTTCAGTCGTGAAGCGCTTCTCGACAAAGTGTGGGGCTATGACTATTTCGGAGATGGCCGGCTTGTTGACGTTCACATCCGGCGACTTCGCACCAAAGTTGAGGCCGACCCTGCAAATCCTCGGCACGTCGTAACCGTTCGCGGACTCGGATATCGCTTACAGACGTGAGCCTCGCCGATCTTCCGAGCGACGAGCAGTCGACGGTAGAGCAACCTCAGCAACGCCGCAATCGATGGAGTCTCCGCCGTCGAATCCTCGTTACATTCGCGACTGGCGCAATCTTCATGGCGGTTCTTCTTGCCGTCACCACCTATGGGCTTGCGAGCTCAAATGTGGTGCAACAGCGCGACCAAACCAGTGTCGAGACCACCAAGCGAAATGCGCAGATCACCCAGACCGCTCTCAGAGGGCCTGCCGCAACGGCTCAACCCGCACTCGACGCTCTTGCGGCATTTGGAGTGAACAATGCTCTTGTGTGGTACGCCAACGGGTGGCAAACGACCGGAAACTACGAGCCCATCGCTCTTCCTCAAACACTTGTCGACCGCGTCATCGAAGATGCAGTGCCCGCCCGCATGGTCGCAGATGTCAACGACGACCCTCACATCGTCGTGGGGTGGCCTCTAGCCAATAACGGTGCCTTCTTCGAGTTCTTCAGCCTTGCCGAGGTTGACTCGGCGCTGTCGAGCGTGCGTCTTTCGCTGTACATCGCAGGTGGTCTCACTCTGGGTCTCAGCGTGATCGCTGGGGCATTTGCCGCTCGAAGGGCGGTCCGCCCGGTTGCTGATGCCGCCCGGGCTGCAAAGTCGATCGCAGGTGGCCGACTCGAAACCCGGTTGAACCCCGAGAAAGACCCTGATCTTGGGGTTCTCGCTGAGTCGTTTAACGATATGGCCGAAGCACTCGAGCAACGCGTTGAGCGAGATGCGCGCTTCGCCTCTGATGTGAGTCATGAACTCCGCTCCCCCCTCATGACGCTTGAAGCGTCCATTGAGGTGATGGAGAGCCGCAGGTCAGAGATGCCTGAGCGGGCTCGAGCGGCAGTGGACCTGCTGCGCAGTGACATCACCCGCTTCCGAACCCTCGTAGAAGACCTCCTTGAAATTTCGCGATTTGATGCTGGTGCAATACCCCTCAACCTCGATGATCTCAGAGCGCTTCAATTTGTTGAGCAAGCAATTGGAGTGAGCAGTGCCCCCGACACGCTGCTTGTCAGCGAGGCCCGTGTTGCTGGGCTCATCATTCAGGGTGACCGCCGCCGACTCGCACGAGTGATCGCCAACCTCATCGACAATGCGCGAATCCACGGTGATGGCGAGGCGAAGATTTCACTCGAGGTACCTACCCACGCAGGGCATGCTGAGCAACTGCTCCACATTGCGGTTGAAGATCACGGTCCGGGTGTTCCTGAACACGAGCGAGCGCTCGTGTTCGAGCGGTTCGCCCGGGGTGCTGCTGCCGGGCGACGTTCATCTGGAGATGGCTCTGGCCTCGGCCTTGCCCTCGTCGCTGAGCACATTCGACTTCATAAGGGCAGAGTCTGGGTTGAAGACCGGCACGACGGTCGACCGGGAGCCAGGTTCGTCATCGAATTGCCTGCAGAGGAGGTCGACGTCGAGTGAACCGAAACCGCCTAAGACCCGCCGTTCTTCTACTAACGCCGTTACTGATGTCCTGTGGCATTGCGATGGATGCAACACCGAGAGATATCCCAGCCTCTCAGCGTTTACTGCCGCTTGGAAACGATGTCACCACGTTTGACTCGACCGGATCAAGCCTCATCTACCTTGTCTCAGCGGGCGATGATCGATCGTTGAAGTCCGTCCGACGTGGTAGCGACACTCAGGCAGACCTGCTCGACATCCTTCTCGCTGGCCCGACCGAAGACGAATCGGTTGCTCAACTCAGTACTTCTCTCCCACCAGATCTCGAAATTTTGTCAACACGAAGTGTCGGTTCGGTCGCCTACGTCGACCTCTCGAATGCAATGGCGGCACTTAGCGGGGAAGCCCTTCTCAGAGGTGCCGCCCAACTGGTGCTCACGACTGTCGAACTCCCCGGAATTGAAGCTGTCCAGCTCACCGTCGCCGGGGAACGCTTCCCTTGGCTCACGTCGCATGGCGACACGACCTCGGGCTTGCTCCGCATTTTCGACTTCGCCGGGACCTTTGAGAGCTCTCAGCCAGATTTTCCGTCGCTGCCGCCGAGCGCCTAGTGCGTGTAGTTACGCGAAGAACATTTCTGCGACGTTGCTGACAAGATCAAGGTCGACTGTTCGCGATCGGCCCGCTGCTTCAGCGAGGGGGACGGTGACGATGTTGTTGTCCCGGAGGGCGACCATTGATCCCCATTTTCCTTCTCGCGCGGCATCGACCGCGGCAACGCCAAAACGGGTTGAGAGCACCCTGTCGAATGCGGTTGGGGTGCCGCCGCGCTGCACGTGTCCGAGGAGAACTGGTCGGGTCTCGAAACCAGTCCGAAGGCCGATTTCGGCGGCAACGATGCTTCCGATTCCTCCCAAACGAATGTGCCCGTATTCATCTCGGGTCTGATCGGGTACGTCGATGGTTCCTTCTGCTGGCCGAGATCCCTCTGCGACGACCACGATTGACGCAAATCTGCCACGGGAGTGTCGGCGAACCAGACGCTCGCAGACTTCGTCGATATCGAATGGCCGTTCAGGGATGAGTACAACCGCTGCGCCACCAGCAAGACCCGCATGTGTTGCAATCCAACCACTGTGGCGGCCCATGACTTCCACCACCATCACACGGTCATGAGATTCAGCAGTGGTGTGCAACCGGTCGATTGCGTCTGTTGCAATTTGAACGGCCGTGTTGAATCCGAATGTGAGATCGGTGCCTTCAATGTCATTGTCGATGGTTTTCGGCACTCCAAGCACGGGGATTCCATATTCTCGAAACAGGATTTCGCCAACGGTGAGCGACCCATTTCCGCCAATGATGATGAGTCCGTCAATCCCCATTTCGGAAATGGTTGACCGCACACGATCAACACCGTCGGGGCTGTCGAGAGGGCTTCCACGGGTGGCGCCGAGCACCGTCCCACCTCGCGGAAGGGTGCCCCGCATCGTCTCGACGGTAATCGGGAGTGTTCGACGGTTCATCACGCCCTCCCATGCGTCGACAAAGCCGATGATCTCATCACCAAATACGCGCTCACCCTTGCGGATAATGGCTCTAATTACCGCATTTAGCCCGGGGCAGTCTCCACCCCCAGTGAGAACTCCAAATCGCACCTTTCGAAGGATATGCCTATCGACTGATAGAACGAACCCATGGCGTGGGACAGCAGTCGACCGGTTCCTTGGCAACGACTCATTCGGGAGTGGCTCATTTACGTCGCAATCATGGTGGTGATCATCGTTGTTGCGGTGCAGCCATCGAGCAGAGTTGGAGCGTTTGCGGGTCTCTTTATCAGTGGACCTGCATACCTTGCTTTTGGTGCCGTGCTTGCAAAGTTTGGGTACAGCCGTGACCGGTTGCGGCGAGCAACCCCGAAACCGTCTACTCGTAGTGCCGACCCGAGTGAGCCCTCGGCCCGGCCTCGACCTGCCCCCACCAAACGAACTGGCGGCGGCATGCCGCGCAAGCGCTAAACGGCAATGCATTCACGTCACCCGGTTACCATCGCTGCATGTCTACGGGTACGTGTGTAATTGCGATCGACGCCGGCACCACCGGTGTCCGAGCCCGCTCAGTGCATCTTGATGGGCGAGCTCCCGAGTCTGAGTATCAAGAGTTCACTCAATTTTTTCCCGAGCCAGGCTTGGTTGAGCATGATGTCGACGAAATCTGGTCCGCAGTTGTTGCGACCGTGAACGCAGTCATTGATCGCGTGGGTCGTGACAACGTTGCTGCCATCGGCATCACGAACCAGCGGGAAACGGTGGTTGCGTGGTCGCGATCGACAGGAGAGCCTCATGGTCGAGCGATTGTCTGGCAAGACCGTCGCACTGCCGATGAGTGTGCCCAACTTGAACGCGATGGGCTTCTTCCGATGGTTCGAGAGCGCACCGGGCTTGTCCTCGACCCCTATTTCAGCGGAACAAAGTTTGCTCGCATGCTGCGCGATCGGTCGGTTGCTATCGATAGCGACCTTGCACTCGGCACGATCGATAGTTGGATTATCTGGAAGCTCACCAACGGCGAGGTGCACGTCACCGATCCAACAAATGCAAGCAGAACCATGTTGTACAACATTGTTGAGCATCGATGGGATGACGACCTCTGTGATGCACTGAACGTGCCGATCGGTGCCCTTCCTGAGGTTCGCCCGTCGTCTGGGCGTTTCGGGTTGACGTCGAGCGGCTCAGGCGTCCCTGATGGAATTCCGATCAGCGGAGTTGCCGGCGACCAGCAGGCGGCGCTGTTCGGGCAAGCCTGCTTCAGCCAAGGAATGGCTAAGAACACCTATGGCACCGGCAGTTTTGTTCTGCTCAACGTGGGAACAGAGTGCCCTCCCGTCACCGATGGAATGCTCACGACGATTGCGTGGGACCTTGGCACGGGCTCTCCGACTTACGCTCTTGAGGGGTCAATTTTCGTCACTGGTGCTGCAATTCAATGGCTGAGAGACGGACTCGGCATCATCTCATCTGCGCCCGAGGTTGGCCCTCTCGCGGCAACGGTCCCAGATAGCGGTGGCGTTGTCATCGTTCCTGCGTTCACCGGTCTGGGCTCACCATGGTGGGACCCGCACGCTCGGGGCACCATCTGTGGTCTCACCCGGGGCTCGACGGGTGCCCATCTTGCTCGCGCAACCGTCGAGTCGATGGCGTTTCAGACCAGGGATGTGATCGATGCGATGACATCCGCATCGGGTATTGCCATTGAAGACTTGAGGGTTGACGGCGGCGCGTCGGTCATGGATCTCCTGCTCCAGTTTCAGGCAGATCAACTTGGGGTGACCGTCCGACGACCGTTCGATCATGAAACAACTGCTCTCGGTGCCGCTCGACTCGCTGGTCTCGCCGAGGGGGTCTGGAATTCGCTTGATGAGCTAGCGGCAGATTGGCAACTTGATGCAGAGTTCTCCCCTGAGCCCGACCGGACGATGACAGATCTCGCTCACCAGCAATGGAGGCGAGCGGTCGAGCGGTCACTCAACTGGGCCGGGTAGGCCTGCTGCGTTACTCTCCGCCGAGCTTCGTGAGACCGCGCCGCAGGTTACGCATCGCCTGCGCAATGCGTTGTTCATTTTCAATAAGGGCAAAGCGGGCGTAGCCCTCTCCCCCAGGCCCAAAACCCACTCCAGGGGAAAGCGCAACGTCGCATTCCTTTACGAGCATTGAGCAGAACTCGACAGAGTCAAGATCGCTGTATGCCTCAGGAATTGGAGCCCATACAAACATGGAGCCCCCGGGTTTTGGCACTTCCCAACCGATCTTTGAGAGGCCATCGATCAGAGCGTCACAGCGCGATTCGTAGATTGAACAGATTTCTTTCGGGTAGTCAGCGGCCTCTCTAAATGCAACTGTTGCCGCAATCTGCACTGGTTGGAACATTCCGTAGTCGAGGTAGCTCTTCAACTTCACCAGCGCCTGCACAACTTCGGCACTCCCGACCATGAATGCGCTTCGCCATCCGGCCATCGAGAAGCTTTTCGTCATCGAGTACTGCTCGACGGCAACTTCTTTCGCGCCTTTTGCTTGCAGAATGCTCGGTGGTCGAACCCCATCGAATCCGATATCCGCGTACGCAAAATCGTGAACGACAATCATTTCCCGTTCTCGACAGAAGTCGACGACGCGCTGCATAAAATCGAGATCTACGCACGCTCCGGTCGGGTTATGCGGAAACGAGATAACAAGCACTCGTGGCTTTGGCCAGCCAATGTCGTATGCCCGGTGAAGGTTGTCGAAGAACTCCTCTGAGAAGTTTGCCCGCTCGTCGGGGTGAGAGAGCCCGCGCATAGGGAGCTGACGGAGGTCGGCTCCAGCGAATAAGGGGCCATACATATGAATTGGGTAGCTCGGGGTCGGAACGATCGCTGCGTCACCACGTTCGAGCAAGACCCACATCAAATGGGAGAAACCCTCTTTCGAACCGATGGTGTTGGTGACTTCCAACTCGGGGTCAAGTTGCACCCCCCAAGTGCGCTCATAGTATTTCGCAACTTCTTCTCGGAGGCGGGGTAGGCCTCGACTCAGTGAGTACCGGTGATTTCTCGGGTTTTTCGCCGATTCGGCGAGTTTTGCAACCGCAACATCAGGTGATGGAAGGTCAGGGTTTCCGAACCCAAGGTCGATGACATCTGCACCGCGCTGACGAGCCTCAATCTTCAGCCCATTGATAATGGTGAACACATATGGCGGGAGGTTCGTGATCCGGCGAAATTCCATATGCTTCGACGCTACCGGCGGGTCGGCGATCGGCCGACGTTACTCAACCTCATGAAGCAGCGAGGCTCCTACTGCTCCCGCTTGCTCGCCCAAATGAGCAAACGCAACTTCCGGGATCGTTCTCAAATGCGGCTGGTACAGCAATTCTTCAAACCAGCGCTTGATCGGATCAAGGTAAAGATCCGATCCCACAGCAAGACCGCCCCCGAGAACAAAGCATTGAGGGTCGAGAACGTTGGTGAGATTCACAAGGCCGAGGGCGACCCAGCGCCCGAACGCGTCGATTACCTTCATCGAATCGGCATCACCCTCGCGAGCAGCCTGCTGCACATGTTCACCTCGGACAGCTTCTGCGTCTCCTCCAGCGAGTTCGATCACCCGACTCACACGCCGACCGATTGCGTACTCACGCGCAAGGCGTGCGAGGCCACTTCCAGAGGCGTACCGCTCCCAGCATCCTCGACGACCACATGGGCATGGAGGACCGTCCGGGTCGACCACCATGTGGCCGTACTCGCCAGCAAACCCGTGGGCACCCTGTTGTAATTTGCCGCCGGCGACAACGCCTCCGCCGATGCCGGTTCCAAGAGTGACGAGCATCATGTCTCGGGTACCTGAAGCGGCACCGAATTTCCATTCAGCTAGCGCCCCGCATGTTGCGTCGTTGCCTACCTTCACCGGCTGGCGGATGGCCGAGCTGAGCTCTCCAGCGACGTCGAAATCTGCCACTCCGTCAAGATTTGGCGAAGCACGTAACACACCGTCGTGGGTGACAAGCCCGGGCACTCCGACACCTACTGTGTCGATCGTGCCGCATTCCGCTTCGAACGCCGTCACCATTTCGGTCAGCGTCGTGATCAGCATCGGCAGACTTCCGACACCCCGGGGGGTGGGTCGTTTCAGTGCTGTCACCACTTCACCAGTCGATGACAGCACTACGCCGAGGCACTTCGTGCCCCCGACATCAATTCCGAGACGAAACCCCGACATAGGGGCAAAATCGCTCAAGCCTCGGCGACGGCCTTCATCTCATTTACGGCATTGAGAATGCGGCGTTCTGCCCGTCGTTTCACAAAACCCGGGAGGGGTACTACGAGATCAATACTGAGGTCGTACCGCACCTCTGTCTGACCGTCACTCGAAGACGAGAGGGTGTACGCCCCATCGATGGATCGCTGAATGTCTCCAGACACCATCGACC
Source organism: uncultured Acidimicrobiaceae bacterium (assembly GCA_937897105.1). Classification (GTDB taxonomy): domain Bacteria; phylum Actinomycetota; class Acidimicrobiia; order Acidimicrobiales; family Ilumatobacteraceae; genus Casp-actino5. Next base: position 19,908 of record CALCBR010000013.1, read on the forward strand.
AACTCAACTTGTGTGGGGCATCGGAATAGTCGTAGCGAAGGGTGTAATGCGTCGTTCGCCCCAACGCCGATGCTCGAAACTCGACGTCGAGGGGGCGTCCCTCATCGTCGCTTGACTGAACGTTCACCGATTTCACATCGTGGGCCCAACTTGGGTAGGCAGCGACGTCTGCTGCGATCTCCCAGACCCGATCGATCGGCGCCTGAATAGTGATTGTTTCCGATGCGCTGTCGGCCATGGCTCTATTGTGCCTTATTCCGACTCGTCATTTGGTGACAGTCGTGAAGTGTCGAGCACTCGCTCACCGAATGTTCCATGAGTACTTGCCCACAGACCGTTCATGCCGAGGCCCAACATCGGCACGAGGATTCCTAGCGCGAGCGAAGAGCCGGGATTTCCATCGGGTCCTGAAGATCGCCAGAACGTCGTTGTGAATGCAGTGATCACCTGGATGATGAGTGCACTATTCATATGCAGGCGCACAGACGTTGGAGCGCATCCTCCGGTGAGGAAGTACACCGATGTCACCGCAAGTTCTTCTGTGCGGCTGCGCTGGACAGCACTCCAAAAGCCCCACAAAAACACGACGATGCCGACGCTGAACAAGACCATCGCAGTTACTGCGCCAACCCACTGCGCAGATGTGTCAAACACGATGGCGGCGTACAGCGCAGTGATGACAAACAGCGCAGTCAGCACTTGATGTAGTCGAACGATTGCGGTTCCGGCGAAAGGTGCCATCACGTCATCATGCCGACCGGCTGGCACTCAATCAACTCCTTCTTCATCGACTGTTCGATGACTGAGAGAGAATGTCAGACAACCGTTGCGAGAGAACGTCGTAGGTGAATTGTTCGACGACTCGTGCTCGGGACCGTGCTGACATTTCATTTCGTTGTTCTTGATTTGCCAACAAAGTTCGCAGTGCTTCTGCGACCTCACCAACGTCAGAGGGGCGTTCGACAACTTTGCCGGTACGTCCGTCTTCAACGGCTTCATCACTGCCTCCGCTGCGGCCGGCAATTTGCGGCGTCCCGCAGGCGGCGGCTTCTAAAAACACGATGCCGAAGCCTTCCTGTTCGAGTCCGAGCCAACGATCTCTGCACAGCATGGCTCCAACATCAGCTGCTCCGTAGAGCAACGGCAACTCGTCATCGGAGACCCTTCCGAGAAGTTCAACAGGCGCATGTGTTGTGTCGATGATCTTCTGAAGACGCTTGCTATCTCTGCCCGACCCGGCAATGAGAACCCGTAGATGGGGAGACTCGGCGCCAACGAGCGCGGCTGCTTTGATGAGCGTGTCGAAACCTTTCCGAGGCACTAGCCGCGAGACCCCAACAACAAGTTGTGTTTCTTCGGAGAGTCCGTGCCGTGTGCGGTACTCGTTTCGCGCTTCTGGTCGCAGAGGCTGGAACCGTTCTGTGTCGACCCCTGGATACAGCACGACGCCTGGCAGTTTGCGACGAATCGATCGCTCAGCCTCTGCTAGTGCGTATTCACCACACGAAATGATCTGGCGGGCATGACGCAGCGTTCGGTTGAGGAGTTGTCTCGTGACTGGGAGCCGCCCTGGGATAGTGACTTCAGCGCCGTGAAGAACAACGTCATAGGGAACATCAAGATGCGGGCCGATTAAGCCGAGCGGCACTGCGGGGTCGAGGACCACGAGTTCAGCATCGGTTGCCTTTACGAGCGCATTCACTCGTTTCACCATTGGTGGGTGAGGCAGTAGTACAGGTTCGCGAGTGCGAATCACCTCGAAGGGTTGTGCTGCATCGAATTGCTGTGCGTCACGATGCGGGCTCGTGAGAACGGTGAATGAATCTGGCGGTAGCCGGCGCCACCACTCCCACAGCACCGATTGAATCCCACCGACTTTTGGCGGGAAGTCATTCGTGACTAACAGGTGTTTGATTGTCATTGCGGCACCTGTAAGGCCCTGCGTGCAATTTCGTCGACCGCCCATTGTGCGTGCTCGGCAAGCACCGCGTCTTCGCCGTCGATCACGCGCCGGAGTGCATCAAGCGTTTCGGAATCGTCGGGGTCTGTCGTGTTTCCCAGCACGATGATGGCGTTGCGACGTAGCCAACGGGGGTCTCGCTCGGCGATGTACCACAATCCATAGGTGTCAAGAAGTTCGTCGTCGCTCATCGTGAGCATGGCGAGCGGGTCGACCCACTCACCAAGACCTGGAGCCGCAGTCGACATGTTGCGGCGACCGAGCCGAACCGTTGGCGGGCAGACCTCCTGACAATCGTCGCACCCGTATATGCGGTCTCCGAGGGCAGCTCTCATCTCGGTTGGGAATGTCCCTGATTTCTGCAAGAGCCATGCGAGACATCGGCGAGCATCGATGACCCCTGGTGCCACAATGGCGCCAGTTGGGCATCCGTCAAAGCATCGTGTGCAGGAGCCGCAACCGTCGTCGACCGGTTGCGAAGGCTCGTACATTGCGGTCGTGATAATGCTGCCGAGCACGAAGTAGCTGCCTGCTCCTGGGACGAGCAGGTTGGCATTTTTTCCGAACCAGCCAATGCCGGCACGGTATGCGGCCTCGCGGTCGACAAGCGCATTGTCATCCACAAAAGCGACCGCGCGCTCCCCGGCCATTTTTAGGTTTCGGGCGGCAGAACGCAGCGCAGTGCGAAGGATCGAATAGTGGTCGGTACGTGCATATCGGGCGATGTGTGCTCGACGGCCAGTTGGTGGTGTGACGTCATCAACAAGGTACGGCAGCGCTGCGACGATGATTGATTGTGCTTCGGCGACAGAGGCCGTTGGGGTCGTTGAACGTTCGGGGTTTCTCCAGGTGAACGACATGTTGTCGGCGAAGCCTGAGGCCTTTCTTTCGGCAAGGGCTGTACGGGCGCGCAGCATGGGGGTTGCGGGGGCGACCCCGACGTGAGTGATTCCATGGGCTTCGAGTTCGACCCTGATCTCGTCGATCGTCGGTACTGGTGGTTTCGCTCGCATGGTTATGAATACAAGACTTGTGAGAAGTGTGCGCTACTCACGATGTTTGCCCCTTCGCTGCGCACGTCGCGTTGAATTGCTTGGTCGTCGGTGATGACCACAACCGGTCGGCTGAGTGGCAGGCGCCGGACTTCTTCTCGAATGACATCGTCTGCGGTGATTCCGTTGGGCGAGTACATCACTCGAATGAGTGAACGATTCTCTCGATGGGCGCCTGCGATGTCGGCCCCATCGAAGACGATGATGAGGTGCGTGCCGAAGCGTGCTGCGAGTTGCTCGGTGGCGGCAATCAGCAGTTCTCGCTGTTGTTCGAGCGAGCGATCTGGCCATGTGCCCTTGGTGACGTTGTAGCCGTCGACGATCACTGTTGCTGTTGACTTCAGCAGGTGAATCGTCATCCCTTGTGGGTTGCCGTTGAGGCGGCCGGGCGTTGGCAGTGGAAGCCGCTCTGCTGCGGCTTGTTCGTGAGGGAGGGCTGCTTCGAGCCGCTGACCGAGACTGCGAAGATCATGAAGAATGCCTCCCAGGTCACTGAGATTTGCGAGAGCCGATCGGCGGTCTTCGAGAGCAAGATCTCGAACGTGCTCGGCGTTTCGTTGAGCGTCAACCGATTGGTCTTCGGCTTCGGATGACTTTGCAAGTCGGTCTTGAGCTGCTTGGAGCCGGTCGTTGGCGTGCCGGAGTTCTTGCCGTAAGCCGGCGATCGTCTCATCAACATCTTGTTGTTTCGACTCGTAATGTGCGAGTTCTTCGCGTAGTGCATCATTTTCTGCTCGAAGCGCCGTGATGTGTTCGAGACTTTCGTCTCTTGCAGTTTCTGCGGTCTGCGCACGTTGCTCTGCTGCTCGACGGCGACGTTGCTCTCGGACGACATCAGCTGCTGCGTGGGCGTCTTCGGTCTGCCGAGCGCGTTCTTCTATTTCGGTGAGAATGAGATCTTCCCAGCCTTCAGGGCGGGTGATCCACCAGCGAACGATGAGATCGACATCGTCTGGCATTGATGAGGCCATCAATGCACGGAACTCCTCGTCACCGTCGACTGCTTTTCGTACTCGCCGCAGATCTGATTTCAACAGTCTTGGCCTTGCGAGCAGTTGACGGAGGTGAGCCGGGTACCTAAAACCGGGGTCACTTACCCGGCCCTGCCGGACAAATTCAATGACGTACTCGAGGGCAGGCCGAATGGCGAGCTCTGAGATATCACCGGGGTTTGCCACGGTGTGATCGTATCTAACGGTCATTGTGGTGTGGCCGGAGTTTGACCATCTGAGCGTGTACGGCTCGTCTCTCGTGGTTGTCATTCGCCGAAATTTCGGATCATGTCCCTGCCTTTGTCACACGTCTGTGGTACTTCTACAGAATCGTGAATAGTAGGGCAGACACTTCCGAGGAATTTGGCTTTCAACTCAGCCTCGATGACCTCGGCCGCCCCCTGATCGATACAACGTTTTGTGTGCTCGACCTCGAAACGACGGGAACGAACTCACAACGCGACCTCATCTGCGAGATCGGTGCGGTCAAGGTGAAGGCGGGCGAAACGGTTGGCACCTTTCACACCCTCGTCAATCCGGGTGTCGCGCTTCCCCCACAGATCACGGTCATCACCGGGCTCACCGACGCCGTGCTCGCACCCGCCCCACGAATCGAGCAGGTCATTGCGAGCCTCCGGCAGTTCATTGGTGATGCGGTCTTCGTCGCCCATAACGCGTCGTTCGATCTCGGGTTTGTCAAAGCTGCGTTTGAACGAGCGGGTATTGATGACTTCTCTCCAACGGTTGTCGACACCCTCACTCTGTCGCGACGACTCTTCCGAGATGAGGTGCGTAACTTCAAACTCGGCACTCTCGCTCAACGCTTCGGCATCGAAAACCGTCCGAGCCACCGAGCGTTAGACGACGCCCTCGCAACGCGTGATCTGCTCTATCTACTGATTGAACGAGCAGCGGGCTGGGGCGTGACTGGCCTTGACGATCTTGTTGCCGTCGGCAAACTCACAGGACACCCCCAAGCGAAGAAGTTGCGGCTCACCGAGTCACTCCCCCGCTCGCCCGGCGTGTATCTCATGGTCGATGACCACGATGTCGTCACATACGTTGGCAAAGCAACAAATCTTCGGCAGCGGGTCAGAAGTTATTTCGGAAATGACGAACGCCGAAGTGTGATTCCGATGTTGCGGCATCTTTCCCGAATCGAACACATTGCGACCCCTGATGTGTTCACAGCAGAGGTTCTTGAGCGACGCCTCATCAGTTCTCTGGCACCTCGGCACAATCGTGTCGGCAGGAAGAAGCGCCGTCCGATATATGTTCGCCTCGACACCAACGAGTTATGGCCGCGTTTGTCAATCGTGTACCAGACCCGGTCACAGGGCCAGTACTTGGGGCCCCTTGCCGGACGCCACCAGGCCGAGCAGGCCATCGAAGCCCTTCAGACCGCATACCCGATTCGGCGATGCACCACCCACATCGGGCCTCGATACATCGTCGAACCCGATGCGGCTCCATGTTCTGCAGCTCAACTCGGTGTTGCTCCGTGCCCGTGTTCAGGATCTGCCGACCCTGCTGCGCATGCGTCAGCAGTCGAGGGTGTTGCTCTTGCGATGCAGGGTGAAAGTGAACATGTCATCGATGCGCTCTCTGAGCGGATGCGAAGCCTGGCCGCACAGCAAAGGTTCGAAGAGGCTGCGTCGGTACGAGATCGCTTGTCGTCGTTGTTATCGGCAACCACAACTGCACGCCTCGTTGATGCCGTCACCTCTGCTGGACGCGCACGCTTCACCCTTGCCGGCATCGATCACCAAATTGATCAGGGGCTCGTTGACCTCGACCATCTCGGCGTCATCCACCGATTTGATACAAGTGAAGCCGATACCGATGCAGAGCGACTGCTCGTTGCTCGAATGATTCAGCGAGCTGCTGTACAGTCTCGCACGATCAGCAATGTTGAGAGTTCCGGGCAATGGCGATTCCCGCTGAGCGAACCGACCGTAGAGCGTCTCGGTTCGTCAGAGCGAGATCACTCCTTGTCGGTCAATGTCGACGATACGAATCTGCCCGCCGGCGAGTGATTGCTCGGCCGCTTCGGTCTCACCCCGGCGGTAGAACCCTGCGATCGCTGGCCCACTGCCCGATAGCCATGCTGCGATTGCCCCGCTTTCTTGCATCAACGTCAAGGCGTTGGCTGATTCAGGAACACCAGCAAGACGTTGAGTCTGGTGCAACCGATCGTTGACCCCCGCCCGCACCAACGACTCATCACCTGCGGAGACGCCGGAAACAAAGTGTGCGATTGCAGCGAGATTCGCTACCGCATCAACACGCTGAACGACCGCATCGAGTTGGGTTCGAGATTTGTCGGTCGATGTGGTGCTATCGGGAATCCACACCAGAAGCACCCAGTCGTGAACAATCGGCAGCTGTGCAACACGGTCTGCCGAGGCTGCGATCAGCCCCCCGTACACCGAAGCGCCCGCGTTATCTGGGTGTCCTTCGAGTTCAGCAACGACAGCGAACACCTCTTCGCGTGCTGCGGGTTCGGTCGCAACCTCAGGCGAGTGTTCCCGCTCAACGACGGCGAGCATCGCTCCTGCGGCTCGAGCGGCGCCGCTGTACCCCAACCCTCGACCCATTGGAAGCCGCGAGCGCGACCATAGTTGTTGACTCCCGCCGACGCGTTCGTACGCAATTGCTGCGGGGTGGTGTTTGTCGATTGATTGCGCCCCCTGCGGAGCATCACCCAGGCCAACCTCGGCTCTCAAATCAACGGCGAGGCCAAGCACGTCAAAACCTGCACCGAGATTCGCTGATGACCCGGGAGCGGAAACACTGAATGCTGATGTCATTGCACTAGTGCTCGGCTGACTCTTCTCGCGAAGTAACCACGAGAGCGTCAAGTGCTGCAGATGCAGATCCGTTATCGATGCTGTCGTTCGCTAACTGGATCGCATCGCCGATACTGGTTGCGTTACCAGCGACGACGAGCGCAGCAGCCGCGTTGAGCACGACGATGTCGCGATGCGCGCCCGGTGCGCCGCTCAACACGTTTCGAACCACCTCTGCGTTTTCGGCTGGTCCTCCTCCAGTGAGGTCGTCTTGGCTGGCGGGTGCAAGCCCCAACTCTGTCGCATCGATCGTGAAGGTGTTGATCGTGTCATCGATAAGTTCGTGGACAATCGAAGGCCCGGTAGTCGACAGTTCATCAAGTCCGTTTCCGTGCACGACCCAGACATGCTTCGCACCTCGTTGCCGCAATGTCCCGAGTACGAGTTCAGCTCGACTCGGATCAGCAACCCCGATCACCTGCCGCTGCACTCGACCCGGGTTGGCCATTGGGCCGAGGAGATTGAACGCTGTCGGAATGCCAATCTCGCGCCGTGGCGGGCCAGCGAAACGAAAGGCTGGATGAAATGTTGGCGCAAAGCAGAATCCGATTCCAGCTTCTGAAACACATCGAGCCACGGTGTCGGCAGTAGCGCCAATGTTGACGCCGAGCTCTTCGAGCACATCGGCGGTTCCGCACGATGATGAGGCCGATCGATTGCCGTGTTTACACACAAGAGCGCCTGCACCGGCAGCGACTATTGCAGCCATCGTCGACACGTTGATCGAGTGCGATCCGTCGCCACCGGTTCCCACCACATCGATGGCAAGTGAGCGTTGTGACTCGTTGAGAGGAACCTCAACGCCGTGAGCGAGCACGACGTCAAGCATTGCGGAGAGTTCAGAGGAGGTTTCGCCTCGGCCTCGCAAGGCGACGAGAAATCCGGCGATCTGTGCTGGTGATGCGTCGCCTTGCAGAATGACTTCGACAGCGGTGGCGATCGTCGCTGCATCAAGTTCTTCTCCGGAGAGCACACGGGTAATGACCGTGCTCCATCCGCCTACGACATCGATTTCTGCCATAGGGGCAGGCTAAGAGAAAATGTGCCGTTGCCCTCAGGCGGAACGACGACGTTGGCGGATCATCCTGCGACGTTCACGCTCTGTTGCCCCACCCCAGACGCCTACTTTTTCTCGGCGGGTGAGCGCATGTTCGAGGCATGCGACCTGCACGACGCATGAATCACAAATCTCTTTGGCGATTTCGGCATCGTCGTGTTCTTCCGGGTAAAAGATGTCGGGATCCAACCCGCGGCAGGCTCCAGCCATTCGCCATTCAAAGTCGTGATCGGCCATTGCTGCTACCCCCCTTGGTTACCAGCTGTGACTTTTGACACTAGAACGCAGCGCTGCTGAAACGCAATGGGAATCTGAACATTTTTTGGTGTCTCGCACGTCTCTCCAGCCTGCTCCTGGGTCTCACTACGATGTGACGGTGCGGAAAGTTCATGCCGGAAATGGAATTGACCGGAATGTCATGCTGGAGCAGTTGCGGGCAAAGGCTGATCGCCCCGAAGCAGTCGATCTTGTTGTCGTCGGTGGTGGCATTACTGGCGCTGGTGTCGCTCTCGATGCGGCGCTTCGAGGGTTTGACGTTGTCCTAGTCGAGCGAGGCGATTTTGCCTCTGGCACGTCGTCAAAAAGCTCGAAGCTCGTGCACGGTGGCCTGCGCTACCTTCAACAAGGTGATGTGGCGTTAGTTCGCGAGGCACTTCGGGAGCGAAGCATCTTGCAGCGAATTGCGCAGGGTCGAGTGGAGGTTCTTCCGTTTCTTCTACCGATTTTCACGAAAGATGGATTGTTTCCACGTCGCATTGCAAGAGCGTTAGGTAGTGCGCTGTGGGCCTACGACACCGCCGGCGGCTGGCGCATTGGGCGTTTACATCGAAGGTTGAGGAAGTCGGGAGTGGCGAAGATGGCGCCACTGCTGAACAGCGACCGAATCGCTGGCGGGTATCTCTATTACGACGCACGTGCAGATGACGCAAGACTCACCCTTGATGTGGCCGCAACCGCGGTGCGCGAAGGCGCTCTGGCGGTGAACTACTGCTCGCTGACTGGTGTAACGGTCGATCGTGGCGCCGTCAACACCGTTGAACTGGACGTTGATGGTTCCCACATCTCGCTTCAGACTCGATGCGTTGTAAATGCAGCTGGCGTGTGGGCCGAGCGGGTTGACGACCTTGTGAATGGCGAACTTGCAGAACCACTACCTGCCTTAACTGTTCGCCCGGCTCGCGGTGTGCATGTCACCATTCCTTGGGAGTTGGTGCAAACGCAGGTCGCGATGGTGCTGCCCGTACCCGGCGATAAGCGAAGCGTGTTTCTTGTACCCGACAAACCCCAGCCCGACGGAACGTTCGATGTTGCTTACATTGGCACGACCGATACCGACCATTCCGGAACACTTGATGACCCGGCATGCACTTCAGATGACGTCGAGTATCTGCTTCGTTCAGTGAATGCAGCAATGGAGTCATCGGTTACCCGCGATCATGTGATCGGTGTGTGGTCGGGCCTTCGGCCGTTAGTGACGTCAGATGATGACAGCGAAGGACGCACAGCCGATGTCAGCCGACGTCATCGCGTTGATATGAGTTCTTCTGGCTACGTTCGGGTCGTTGGCGGGAAACTCACCACCTACCGCTCGATGGCCGAAGATACGTTGAACCATGTCGAGCGCATTCTTGGAAAACGACAGCCGTGTTCAACCCGCAAGACTCCGCTCGTCGATCGCAACCCTCAGCTACTCGACAGTATCCGCAGCAACGCCTCTTCGGGCGTGCTTCCTCTGCACTCAACTCTGACCGAAGCCGATGTGGTGTACGCAGTTCGACATGAGGCAGCGATTCATCTCGTCGACGTGTTGACGAGACGCTCACGACTGCATCTGTTGCATCGAGATCTTGCAATGGAGTTTGCCGAACCGGTGTCATTCATAATGCAGCGAGAACTCGGCTGGTCAGAATCAACTCGCCAACAAGAACTTCAGAGCTACACCGACCTGTGTCACTCTGAAATCGATGCAATGCGTGAAGGAATTCAGTAATGCCAGCAACAACACCTACTCCCCCGATTGAACTCGGCGGCGCCGGTCAACATCTCGCGGGCACCTGGGTTCCCGTTAAGGAATCGGTCGCCGAGTCGCTCTCATCGATCTGTCGAGTCACCCGTCTCGAAGGAAACGAACTCGCTGTCGCTGAACTGAGCCGCGACTGGTGGCCGCTTGCTCTGCATTGGGCACTCGCTGGTGAGGTCGGTGCGCTTGCAGCAGTGGTAGTTCATCCGACGTCGACCGAAGAGGTCTCACAGGTGATGTCGGTCTGCCATGACGCCGTCATACCTGTCACTGCTGCCGCGGGACGATCAGGGGTGTGCGGTGGATCGATACCAGTGCATGGTGGTGTTGTCATTGATCTGTCCGAGATGAACTCGATCATCGAAGTTGACGAGGTGTCGGGCATCGTCACTGCACAATGCGGGGTGTTTGGCCCCGATCTCGAACACTTCCTCCGTTCAGAGCACAGCATCACCGTCGGGCACCACCCGCAGAGTTTCGACCTGTCGACGGTCGGCGGCTGGGTTGCTTGCCGGGGCGCCGGCCAATATTCGACTCGATACGGAAAGATCGAAGAGATGGTGGTCGGCCTCGAGGTCGTGCTCGCCGATGGATCGATTATTCACACCGGAGGCCACGCTGCTGGGGCGGTCGGCCCTGACCTCAATCACGTCTTCATCGGTTCAGAAGGAACGCTTGGCATCATCACGTCGGCCACGCTGCGAACCCACCCGGTGAGCGACTATCAGGGTCGTGCCACCTATTCGTTCCCCACATTGTCTGACGCGTTCGAAGCGTGCCGACTGGCGATTCGCCATGAGGCGACTCCTGCGGTTCTTCGGCTCTATGACCCGATTGAATCTGCGAGGTCGCATGGCGGCGATGGCGAAGAAACGATTGTGCTCGTGCTCGATGAGGGTCATCAGCGCATTGTCGACGCCACCCTTGCGACCGTCGATGAGTTTTTTGTGAAGTGTGGTGGCTCAGTTGTCGAGCACGACCGAGTTGCACATTGGCTTGAACATCGCAATGACACCACGGCTCTGCAGGGGCTTACCAAAAAGGGATTTGTTATCGACACGATGGAAGTCACTGTGCCGTGGTCGAAACTTGATGCTGTCTATCAGGCGGTGCGTGATGCTGCCCTGTCGACTCCGCACGCGGTTTCAGCTTCTGCTCATCTTTCGCACAGCTATCTCGATGGAGCCTGCCTGTACTTCAGCCTTGCGTCACGGCCACCTCGAGACACACCGCTTCCAGAAATTGACGCCATCCACCGAACTCTGTGGGATGAGTCTCAACGGGCCGCTCTTCGTGCTGGAGCGAACCTGTCGCACCACCATGGTGTGGGTTTGAACAGGTCGAGATACATGCATGAGGCACTTGGCTCGGCGTTCAACTCTCTACAGCACATTAAAGACGCCCTCGACCCTCATGGAATCATGAATCCCGGGAAGATGGGTTTTGTCGACAAATTTGGAACGTCAGGTTGGTAGCGATGGAGACATCACAACGTTGGGATACCGCTGCGCTTCGCATGGGGGCAATGGTTTCGCTCATTTTTGCAATCCCATTTTCGATTGGGGCATCGTGGGCTGCGAGCCGTGACTCGACAGCCCTTGCGATCTGGCTGGTGCTTGGAGCCATCGGCGGTTTCATTCTCGGTGCTGGCTGCGCGGCTTGGGTGCAGCGCCTTGATCTTCCGCTCAGCCATGGTCTTGTCACCGCAGTCGGCACCTACTCGGCAGCACAAATGATCTTCATCGTTGTTCGGCTCGTCTCGGGCAACAGTGTCAATTGGTTTGGGGCGTTTTTCAATCTCAGCGTCGTAGGAGGGGCTGGGCTCATCGGCGGTTGGATTGGCCGGCGGCTTCGAGCCAAAGGATTCGTTCCTTCATTTGAACGGTCGTCACAGTGATCCTTGTCATCGACATTGGCACGACAAGCGTTCGTGTTGCAACGATGAGTTCCGATGGCGACATTGTTGGATTCCAACAGCAACAGCAGCCACCGTCGTCGCCATTTGCTGGCCTCGTCGAATTTGACCCGATTGCCCTGGCCAACATAGTTCAAGAGCTGGCTACTTCGGCAGTGAACGCTGTCGGCGCGGTGACCGGGGTAGCGATTACCACGCAGCGTGCAAGCACCGTCGTTTGGGATCGCTCATCGGGCGAACCGGTCGGGCCGGGGCTCAGTTGGCAAGACCTTCGCACCGTTGGCGAATGCATGACCGCGCGAAGCGAGCATGGGGTCACTGTTGCACCGAACCAGAGCGCGACGAAAGCACAATGGTTGCTGCAGTCAGTCGAATCTGCTGAGCCCAACAACCTCTGCATTGGCACCATCGATTCGTGGATCACGTGGATGCTGTCTCGTGGCGAATCTCATGTGACCGATCACACCAACGCTGCAGTCACCGGTTGGTACGACCCGCAGGACGCGTCGTGGAGCGAGCATCTGTGCGACGTGTTCAACACTCCGACATCAATGCTTCCCCAGATCGTCGACAGCGTTGGTGAGTGTGCGATCGCTCACAGTTTGCCGGGAGCGCCACCGATCGTTGCGCTCATTGGCGACCAGCAAGCATCTCTCATTGGCCAAGGTTGCGTGAGCCCTGGACTCGCGAAGATCACCTTTGGGACGGGCGGCATGCTTGACACCGTCGTGAGTAATGACTCGCCCCTCGCTCAAACGACCCGACGCGGCGACGGAGGATGTTTCGGCATCGTTGCGTGGGCAGAAGGCGGCCAACGCACATTTGGTGCCGAGTCGATCATGCTCGCAGCAGGCTCAAACATCGATTGGCTCCGAGACGATCTCAAGATCATTTCGTCAAGCGCCGAGAGTCACGACATTGCATCGTCATGCTCGTCGACCGATGGCGTCATGTTTGTTCCTGCACCGCTCGGATTGGGAACCCCCCATTGGGACTACGGAGCACGAAGCACTTTTGTCGGACTCACCCGCGGCACCACTCGAGCCCACATGGTGAGAGCAGTCGTCGAGGGAATTGCGCATCGCGGAGCAGATCTTGTTGAAGCGGTTCGCGCCGATGCTGTTGCCGACGTCGATGTTGTCAGAGTTGATGGCGGCATGAGCCAAAACCCGTTCTTTGTTGAGGCTCTCGCAAACTTCACCGGACTCACCATCGAGGTGTCGCCCCACACCGAAGGCACCACCGTTGGAGCAGGCCGTCTGGCTCTCGTTGGAACTGACGAGATGCCGTCTGTTGCTGACACCGCGGAGATGTGGAATCCGCAGGTCATCGTTCATCCTGATGATTCGTTCGACCGTGTTGACGCTCGCTCGCATTGGGAGCAGGCAACATCTCGATCGCGTGGTTGGATTCCAGAGCTTTCGAGCCTCGATTTCTAACGCGCCGTCACCTCGATCACCTTGCGCTGAGCGCTGCCGTTTGCGTTGAGAGCTGCCGTTTGCCGTCGACAGACCTATTCAGTCGACGACTCGGCCCCTGAATCCGCTACTTCAGCGGTCGCAACCTCAGGGGTCTCAACTTCTGGTGTCTCCGCCGTATTGGTCTTCCGACGAAGCAAAAATACGACAACCCCGGCGATCACCACGAGAACGATGATGACGATCACCACGGTGGAGCTACTAGAGCCGTCTGCCGAAGACTCACCTTCTACGTAGCCTTCTTCGGTGGTCTCAGCTTCAGAGGACTCGACCTCGGCTGCCGTTGCCGAACCTGTCGACTGCACGTAGAGAGCACTTTCTTCCGGTGGTTCGAGCAGATTAATTTCCCATGAAACGGTGTTGCCAGAGAGTTCTCCGTTGTGTTCTGCAACCGCCCCTGGAAGTGTCACAGCCAACGCGTAACTAATCTCGACCCCCATCAGAGCAAGCACTGCTGGGTCCATCTCTTCATCATCACCGAGGTCAGATGTGAGGCTCTCCATGTTGAACTCGAAGCGCCAGCCGTCTCCGGCTGGAGTGAGGGAGAGATCGTCGCCGCTCTCTTCAACAATCTCAGTGGCGCCTGCTTCCCAAGACCCAGTGACGATCTGGCGGCATACGAGACCATCATTTACGACCTCAACCTTGGCATCACTGCCCGCTAGATCGTTGGCACCCGCATCGCTCAGCATTTGATTGCAGATCTCTACCGTATCGACCTCTTCGCCCTCTTCAGCGACGAGCATTGTCACCGTGATCAGGTCAACGTCGAGCGCGATTTCATACGTGCCTGAGCCGTCGTCGTTGACATTGAAGTCCATTGAGATCTCGTAGCAACCCGCAATGATAAACGGCACCATCAATGCCGCAAGTGATCTGAGAAGT
>CALCBR010000014.1:0-5428 GCA_937897105.1 uncultured Acidimicrobiaceae bacterium
CGGCCTGCGGCCGCAAGCATCAGCATCAACATCGATGATGACGTCGTCTTGCCGTGCGTGCCGGCCACACCGTACGCATTTGTTCGGCGACAGATCGCTCCAAGAACTTCCGAACGATGCACCGTTGGGATGCCACGCTTACGGGCCTCGTCGAGTTCGTTGATATCGGCAGGAATTGCTGTCGAATATGTCACGACGTCAGCGTCATGAACATGGCGCCGATCGTGACCAATGTGCACCGTGACACCGCTTGCGCGCAAACGATCAAGTAACTGTCGTTCTCGAATATCGCTACCCGAGACCGCATGACCCATCTCTGCGAGAGCGATCGCGATCGCACTCATTCCTGGTCCACCGACGCCAACGAGATGCACCCGTCGAGGCTGATCCAGTTCCCACGCAACCGCTTGACGGGGAAACACCTCGGCAAGCGGGTCAGGACTACTCAACATTGACACGTTGTCAGGCTACGACGCCCAGACCTGTCGAAGAGGGCACCCTCGCTGCCCATCATCTGATGGCATCGAGAATCTGCCGGGAAATTTCACCACTGTGGTGCACCTCGCCTATCTCTCTTGCCCGAGATCCGACTGCAGATCGTTGTTGTTCATCATCGAGTAATGCCGAGACCGCGGCGATCACCGCATCGACGTCGTTATCGGGAACGAGAACGGCTCCACCAGAATCAGATAGCCAGCGGACGTTCGCCACTTGATGATCTTCTGATGCCCCTGACCACGGAACAAGAACCGCAGGCGTACCTGTTGCTGCTACCTCATGGACTGTGCTCGCTCCACCTCGACCAACGAACACGTCTGCGGCGGCATATAAATCTTCTGCTTGTGCAACAAACTCACTGCGCCGATACCAGACCGACCGGTCGCCATCGCGTTCACTCCGCCCACTCACTCGTTGTTTGCCCGCAATGTGCAGAACAGCGAGATCACCTCGAGAGGAATTGGTTTCGAGAAATTCATGGACCGCATCATTGAGTATCCCTGATCCGAGCGAACCGCCCATCACCACAACGAGCATTCGGCCATCGGGCACCCCAAGTCGCTTGCGTGCCTCTTCGGCATCAACTGATCGATCGACCAAAAGTATCGAGCGCCTCAGCGGGGCACCAGCGACCACAGCCCTTCGAAGCAGAGATTCCTCAAACGCCACCAACGTGACGGTTGACCAGCGAGCTGCTAACCGACTCGCCCGGCCAGGGGTCCGGTCGTAGCTCACCACAATGATCGGTCGACGGGTGATGACCGCAGCAATCACCGCCGGGAGACTTGCGTAACCACCTACTGAGACGACTGCTCCCACATTCCAGCGTCGAAACAGCGCCAACGACCGCATTGTTGCGAGAAACTGCTGTGTCACAAATTTCAGGGTTCGAAGTGACAGTTTGCGGCTGAGCCCGGTCACCGAAACGAAGGTTCCGTCGAACCCGCTTTGAGGAATAAGCGACGTTTCAACACCACGTTTTGCGCCCATGTAATGCAGACGCGAGGGGTCTACACCAGCATCGACGAGCCCTTGCATCACTGCGATGGCAGGAAACACATGACCTGCTGTTCCACCACCGGCAACCACGATTCCCGCGGTGGCCGACTGAGTGCTCATCACACCTACGACTTTACGGGTCGGCGCGAGATGTTGAGGAGCAGGCCAATTCCTACGAGACAGGACAGCAGCGAGGTTCCACCATGAGAGAAGAATGGAAGGGTGAGACCGGTAACCGGTAGAACTCCTGCAACTCCCCCAACGTTGATAATCGCCTGAATTGCAATCCACGATGTCACCCCGGCTGCGACGAGCATGCCAAAGCGATCTGGTGCTCGAAGTGCCGTTTGCATCCCGAGAATGGTGAGCAAAGTGAAACCACCGAGCACGGTAATGACGCCAATGAGGCCAAGTTCGTCTGCGATGATCGCAAAAATGAAGTCGCTGTGCGCAAGTGGTAGGTAACCGAGTTTTGAACGACTTCCCCCGATTCCTGAACCGGTAAGGCCGCCATTGGCAATACTCAACATTCCTTGCCATACCTGATAGGCGTAATGCTCCTTGTTGCCTTCGATATCAAAGAACGCTGTAATGCGGCCGAATCGGCGTGGCGATGCGAACACCATAATCGCACCAATAAACCCTCCAACACCGACCACCGTTCCGATGTGCATCCATGGAATTCCGGCAATAAATGACATCGCCATCACAATGAGCACCAACACGACGGCAGAACCAAAGTCACCTTGAATGAGGCTAAATACGAAGGCGACTCCTGTCACCGCCCCAATCGGCACGATCGTGCGCCGCCAGTCGTTCAAGACATCTTTTCGTCGGGTGAGAATGTCAGCAACACCGAGAATGACCGACAACTTGAAGACCTCCGATGGTTGGAAGGTCATACCTCCGACCGAGACCCACGAGTTTGCGTCGTTGACCTCATGACTCCAGCCGGGAACGAACGGAAGTGCCATCATGCCGATGCCGACAGCCCAGATGAGAGAAATGAGGCGGCGGAAGAGCTGGTAGCGAACACGGATAACAACTGCCATCAGCCCGAGTCCGGCGATTGCGAAAATCGACTGTCTGATCACCATGGAATACGGAGATCCATCACCTGCGGCACGAAGTGGGCCTGACGCCGAAAGCAACATGACCAACCCGAGCAGCACCATGATTGCCACCACTGCGATGATGGCGAAATAGGTCCGGGTGGCCTCTACCGCTCGGTCTCGCTGCAGGGCCTCACGAAAGGAGAGCCGATCGTGGCGCTCATGTCGCTTTCCTCCTGCTCCGCTTTCGCGTTTACGTTTCGCGGCCGCGAGCGCTTGCTTGCGACGATCGTCGATGTTTCCTCCGTGCTTAATTGCGATAGTCACGTTGCCCCTCCAGACAGTTCAGAAACTTCTTGGTTCATGCGTTCTTTCACGAGACGGATGTAGTGATCACCTCGTGCCGGGTACCCACCCGATGGATACCAGTCGAAACTTGCGCAGCCGGGTGAGAGCACGACCTCTCCATGTCCGTCTGCGAGCCGAGCGGCAAGGTCGACTGCGGTCTCCATCGAACCTGCGGTCACGACCTCAACCATTCCGCTGAAGACATCGGCAATTTCGGAGGCCGCTTCGCCAATGGCGACGACACCGCGGAGCGATCCCCCTGCAGCTGCCATCGGCGTGAGGTCAAGATCTTTGTTGCGCCCACCGGCAATGAGGACCGATGTCGGGAAGGCTCGGATAGCCGCTGACGCAGCGTGCGGTGTCGTTGCTTTTGAATCGTTAAACCAACGAACGCCGCTCACTTCGGCGACGAATTGCAGGCGATGAACCGGAGCTTCAAAATCACGGAGCGCTGCGGCAACTGAGTCCACCCCGACGAGGCCGCTCTCCATCACCAGCGCCGCAGCAGCCAGAGCATTGGTGATGTCGTGAGGAAGCGATCGCGTCATCTCTGAGGCGGAAATGATCGGGCCTCTTGGCGACATCAACACGCCATTACTGAAGTGATAATCACCTTCGAACCCAAAAGTGATCTGGCGACTCGGCGCAGCTTGGAGATGCCTCATCACAATCGGGTCATGAGAGCAACCGATTGCGGTATCTGACCGATGCTGTTCAGCGAAAATTTTTGCTTTTGCAGCCTCATACGACGACATATCTCTGTGCCAGTTGAGGTGGTCAGGGGCGAGGTTCAACCACACCGCCGCATCAGCGCGAAACACCTCTGACCATGCGAGCCGGAAACTGGTGCATTCGACGACGTACACATCGAGAGGTTGCTCAAGAGCTTCGATGAAGGGCACATCTGTATTGCCGACGGCGAGCGAGCGAATGCCACCTACTCGCAACATGGCAACGGCGAGTTCACAGGTCGTGGTCTTGCCATCAGTGCCGGTCACCGCAAGGATCGGTCGGGGCCCTCCGTCACGTTGCTGCTCCGTTGCGTATGCGATTTCGATCTCACTCGAAATGGTCACTCCCGCTCGCTGTGCGCATTCGATGAGGCGGTGATGTTCTGGCACACCGGGGGCGGGAGCGATGAGGTCAAATTGGCGAACGAACGCATCGAGAGCGTCACCGTCAGGCAGGGAGCCGAGCGAAAAACCCGCATCAACAGCACGCTGCTCTTTCGCCGAATCGATGGCATCGTCGGTAACGGTGACCTCGTGGCCATACCGCCGTAGGGCCACTGCAGTTGACTCACCCGCAATCGCAAAACCATGCACGAGTGATCGCATTTCAGTCACCTACCACCGCGGTGAAGTCACCGATGAAGATCGCAAGGGCAAGCGCAACCAGTACACCTGAAAGCAACCAGAAACGAATGATCACCGTTGTCTCTGGCCAACCACTGAGCTCGAAGTGGTGATGAATAGGTGACATCTTGAACAAGCGGCGCTTTCGGCCCGAGAGTTTGAACACGCCCATCTGAATTGCGACCGATCCTGCTTCAACAACGTTGATTCCGCAGATCAAGATGAGCAATAGATGGGTGTTCAACGTCAGGGCAAGGGAGGCCAGTGCCGCTCCAATGGCGAGCGCTCCGACATCACCCATGAAGATTCGGGCAGGAGCTGCGTTCCACCAGAGGAAGCCAAGGCATGCTCCTGCGAACGATGCAGCCAGCACGCCCATATCGAGGGGGTTCACGACTGAGTAGATCTCTGGGTTTCGAAATGTCCAGTAGGAAATAATCATGAATGCGCCAAAACCCATGAGAGCCGACCCGCCGGCAAGGCCATCGAGCCCGTCGGTCACATTGACCGCATTCGTTGTCGCCCAAATGATCAGTCCCGCCCAGAGGACCCACACCACTTGTGGTACTTCGAACCCAAGGTCACCCGCTCGAGTGATGGAAATTGACTCTTCAATCCCGGTCGCTGCAACAAGCCACCATGCGATTCCAAAACTCATCAACATTGTGATGTAGTTCTTCTGCTTCCAGAAGATGCCTCGGTTGTGACGTTTCCTGACTTTGATCCAATCGTCGAGGAAACCCATAAATGACATGCCGAGAATGCCAACCCAGACGATCATTGCCTGGTCAGAGAACGCAATGTCTCTCGTGTGGGCAACAAGCCACCCAATGAGTGCAGAGGCAACGATGGCGAGACCACCCATCGTTGGTGTTCCTTGTTTGCCCATGTGATGCTCGGGTCCGAGATCTTCCTTACCGAGAATTGGCTGCCCTTGACCACGAGCGGAAAACCACTTGATGAGAAAGCGTGTGCCGAGCAGAGAACACAGCGCAGCGACAGCCCCTGCGAGCATGATGGCGATCATCGGCGTGCCTCCATCGCTGCTCGAATGTGGGCAACGTCATCAAATTCGATTTTTCCTGATGCCGATTCTTGGTAGCGCTCATGCCCCTTGCCAGCAATGATCACGATGTCGCCAGCCTTGGCATCCACAATCGCCTGACGAATCGCCGC
>CALCBR010000015.1:0-50638 GCA_937897105.1 uncultured Acidimicrobiaceae bacterium
CATGCGGCTTCGTACGCTCAAACTTCGCCTTACTCATGACAATGCTTCCTTTATTTACGGTGTTTCTATTAGTTGGTAGCGGCGATCGGGATCGAACCGATGACCTTCCGATTATGAGCCGGATGCTCTGACCTACTGAGCTACGCCGCCAAGGCTTGCCCCCGGCCGATCCGGGGATCGACCGTATGGTCGAGCCCTCTGTGGGAATCGAACCCACGACACCAGCCTTACCATGGCTGTGCTCTGCCGACTGAGCTAAGAGGGCACTGGGCGCGGCAGAGCCGCGACCAGCCGGAAAGTGTACAGCCACAATGGCTGTTCCCACCTCGAAGTAGATACGCTCCGCGAACGTGAGTTCAGCGCCATCTCAACCACAGGTCATCATCCGTCGAGCAACTGTCGACGACGCTGCCGGTATTGCGGAGATTTACAACGCTGAGGTGCTCAACTCGACGAGCACGATGGACATGGTTCCACGCACGATTGATGAGCAACGCGATTGGATCCAACGCCGCTCAGGAGCCTTCAGCGCAATCGTGGCGTGCGATGAAACAACCGGTGAAGTGGTCGGATTCGCCTCACTCTCGAAATACAAAGAACGCGCTGCCTACTCGACGACCGTGGAAGACTCGGTCTACGTCGCCCGCGATCATCATGGTCGCGGTATCGGCCAACTATTGCTGTCTGCAATCTGTGACACCGCTCGCGACGGAGGATTTCACAGCATCATTGCCCGAATCGAAGCAAGTGGTGAAGGCTCGCTCGCGTTACACCGCTCCGTTGGTTTCGAGCTTCTCGGCGTCGAGCGTCAGGTGGGCCGGAAATTCAACCGATGGCTTGATGTTGCGGTGATGCAACTCATGCTCTGAACGTATCGAGCCGGTCGGAAGATCTCCGGCCGGCTCGAAACGGGGTTGGGCTGATCCGGTTGTTGGCCGAAGCAGTCACATCTCTGTTGTTGGTGGGCCGGGGAGGATTTGAACCTCCGAAGGCAATGCCGGCAGATTTACAGTCTGCTCCCTTTGGCCGCTCGGGCACCGACCCATATGTCGACCCGGAATGGTATCTGCGGATATCGCCAGCCACCCCTTCGATGGTGATTCCGATACGGTATTTCTCATGCCAAGTTTTGATGTTGTCTCCGAAGTCGATGCCCAAGAGGTGCGAAACGCCATTGATCAGGCTCAGCGAGAGGTCTCCAACCGCTTCGACTTCAAAAACACGAACTCGACGATTGAACAAAACGACATGGTCATCACCTTGCACACCGTGAGTGAAGATCGTCTCGCTGCGTTGAGAGTCGTACTCGAAGAAAAACTTGTGAAGCGCGGGGTGTCACTGAAAGGAGTCGACTACGGCGATGTCCAAGAGGCGACTCAAAACACCGTGCGCCAGGTGGTCACCATCAAAGTCGGTATTTCTTCTGAGAAAGCCAAGGAAATCAACAAGCTCATCAAGTCAGATGGCCCCAAGGGAGTGAACAGCCAGACTCAGGGTGAGTCGGTTCGCGTCACTGGCAAAAAGCGCGACGATCTACAGAATGTGATTGCGATGTTGAAGGGCGCCGACATCGGCATCCCATTGCAATTCAACAACTTCCGCGACTGAACGCCCCTTGACGTCAGTCTTCAGACGGAGCTTCAGAGGCCCGTCGCTGCAACTCGTCAACGACGCTGGCGTCAGCCAACGTCGTTGTATCACCGAGGTTTCGACCTTCGGCGACGTCTCGCAGCAGCCGGCGCATGATCTTTCCTGATCGCGTCTTTGGAAGATCAGGTGTGAAGAAAATTGCTTTCGGCTTTGCGATCGCGCCGATCTCTGCAGCGACGTGATCACGCAGCGTTGCGACATCAACATCGTGGCCGCCGCGCAAGGTGACGTACGCAAAAATCGCTTGCCCGGTGGTGGGATCGTTTGCCCCAACAACCGCGGCCTCCGCAACCGATGGGTGCGATACCAGGGCTGACTCGACTTCGGTTGTTGAAATGCGGTGACCTGAGACGTTCATGACATCGTCGACGCGACCGAGCAACCACAGGTAACCATCGTCATCGAGGCGGGCCCCGTCACCAGCGAAGTACGACCCATCGAACCGGCTCCAATAGGTGTCGACAAAACGCTGAGGGTCACCCCAAATGCCTCGCAGCATCCCCGGCCATGGACGGGTCAACGTGAGGTATCCCCCTCCCCCATCGACTTCGTTACCGCCGTCATCAACCACTGCGATGTTCACGCCAGGAAGCGCAAAGGTCGCCGAGCCCGGCTTCGTTGTGGTGTAACCCGGCAGCGGCGAAATCATGATGCCACCGGTTTCGGTCTGCCACCACGTATCAACGATCGGGCAACGTCCACCACCGATGTATTCGTGGTACCACATCCATGCTTCAGGGTTGATCGGTTCACCAACCGTGCCGAGCAAACGAAGCGACGACAAGTCATGTTTCGCGGGTTCATCAGCGCCCCACTTCATGAACGTTCTGATCGCAGTCGGTGCGGTGTAGAAGATGGTGACCTTGTACTTTTCGACGATCTCCCAGAACCTGTCGTTACCTGGGTGGTTTGGTACACCTTCGTACATGACCTGGGTGGCGCCGTTCGCAAGCGGGCCATACACGATGTATGAGTGGCCAGTAATCCACCCGACATCAGCCGTGCACCAGTACACATCTCTGTCACGATGAAGGTCGAAAACGTTGCGATGGGTGTACGCCACATGAGTGAGGTAGCCACCGGTCGAGTGCATGATGCCCTTGGGCTTGCCTGTCGTGCCTGATGTGTACAGCAAAAACAGCAGGTCTTCAGAATCCATTGCTTCTGGTGGGCACGACGCATCGGCTGCCGCCATGAGGTCGTGGTACCAGTGGTCACGCCCCTCCACCATCTCGACCTCATTGCCACCGCGCTCGACAACAACAACGTGCTCGATCGATGGTGTCTGGGCAACCGCTTCATCGGCAGCCGGTTTCAGCGGGAAGACTTCACCGCGCCGATATCCACCATCGGCCGTGATCAACACCTTCGCTTCCGCATCATTGATGCGATCGATGAGCGATTGGGAGGAGAAACCTCCAAAGACCACCGAGTGTGGTGCACCAATGCGAGCACAAGCCAACATCGCAACCGCCGCTTCGGGAATCATCGGAAGGTAAATGTTGACACGATCACCCTTGGCGACCCCGAGGTCTTTCAGCGCATTTGAAAACTGCTCAACCTCGGCGAGTAGCTCTGCATAGGTGATGGTGCGGGTATCGCCCGGCTCACCTTCCCAATGGATAGCGACCTTGTCGCCGAAGCCAGCCTTCACATGTCGATCGAGACAGTTCTCAGCAACGTTGAGTTTGCCATCGACAAACCACTTTGCGTAGGGAAGGTCCCATTCGAGCACCTTCGACCATGGTTGCTGCCAACTGATGAGATCTGAAGCCTGACGAGCCCAAAAAGCTTCAAGGTCTGCGGCAGCCTCATCATGCAGACCTCCATCGCTGACATGGGCGCTCGATGAGAAGTCTGCAGATGGCGGGAAGCGCCGATTCTCATGCGAAAGTGCGTCGATGGTCTCGTGGTTCTCTGTCATCGTTCCCCCTGTGACGTGCGAAGTACCTCAAACTCTACGACAACAGGGGTGGTCGATTCACTGCCGCCACTCGATCGCGAGGAATCCACCAAGCCCCTCAGGGTCGGTAAGAGCTTCAGCTTCAGAAATCCGAGAACGCATTTTGAGCGCTCTCACATCTGGGCGTGCCGCATTCTTTTCCCACTCCCGACGCCCTTCTTCAACCAGTTCTGACAGACCGTGCAACTCGAGCCACTGTGATTGCGAGCGAACCGTCGAAGGCTCGGGCAATTGATCGATCGGCACTTCGGTAGTGATGTCCTGCTCCCCAGGCGACATGAGGTAGTGGCCACCACGCTCATGTGACCGATAGGTGCGCAGCCATTCCCGCCACGGGCGCTCCACGAGCCCTGACGTTGTTTGGGTGAAATAGTCAAAGGCAACCAGCGTGCCGTTGAGTCGCTCGGCAACCCCGTTCACCCATGATGCAGCCTCATCGATGAGGGGCGCTCGGGCGCCATGAACCGCCCGAGCCGGAAGCACCGGTGGGCACGGATCGAACGGTGTGCTCAACAACTCTTGGGCTCCCGAACTTGTCTCGGCCACAAACGCTTCCCGCCACATTCCGTCGAATACCGCGAGTCGAAATGGCAGATTGTCAAGTAACTCGTTGGCGAGGACGACACCATGAAGATCACCTTCAGGTAGCGAATTCAACGACGTGACCCCCAAGGGGTGCGCTTTCCGTTGGTGATCTGCAATTTCGATCGCGTGATATCTGAGAGCATCAAAGCACTCGGGCTCAGCGGTAATGACCGAACGGGCCAAGGTTCCTGGCCCGGCCCCGACTTCGTAGACGTTGAATACTGACGGCGACCCCGCGGCATTCCATTCAGCGTCAAGGAAGCGTGCTACCACCGCACCAAATAGCGGCCCTATCTCAGGTGACGTGATGAAATCGCCTCGGCGTCCAGCCGAACCTCCCGAGGTATAAAAACCATTGCTCCCGTAGAGAGCGTCAGCCATGAACCGGTCGAAACCGACCGGTGAGAGCTCAGAGCCCGAGGGCACCGGTCAAGTCAGGAAGATCAGCGAAGCGCAGCACGAGCCCCGGCAAGATGCCGAGGACAACGGTTCCACCTGCGGTAATGCCAAGCGCCAACCAGATCGATGATGGTGGCGATATCGGGGTCGTATCACCATCTGGCACTGGCGACATCCAGATTTGGCGGAGTACACGCATGTAGTAACCGGCCGCAATGACCGTGTTCACCGCTGCAATGATCGCAAGCACATAGGCCGAACTTGAACCGGCATCGATCAATGCCTTGAACGCCTGAAGCTTTGCAATCCAGATGCCGAGCGGTGGGATACCTGCGAGCGACGCCAAGAAAATGGTCATGAGTACACCGAGGCCAGGGGCATAGGTGATAAGCCCACCAAACGAAGAAATCTCGCCCGAGCGAGTCTTGCGAGCAACCGCAATGATGACTGCGAATGCACCGAGGTTCGAGAAGGCATAGATGAGCAGGTAGATCACTACCGCTCTCAGCGATGACTCCGCAGCTCCGGTACCCATGACTGCGAGCGGCATGAGAATGAACCCACCCTGACTCACCGATGAATAGGCGAGCATACGAACGATGTTGGTCTGCCGCAGGGCGACCATGTTGCCAACGGTCATCGTGAGTGCAGCCATCACCCAGATAAATGGGCCATGCACTTCATCGGCTCCATAGAGACCGAGGTAGAGCACGGTGAGCAGAGCCACAAAGCCTGCCGATTTCGATGCGACCGACAAGAACGCGGTGACGGGTGTTGGGGCACCCTCGTAGGTGTCTGGTGCCCACGTGTGGAACGGAACTGCAGAGATCTTGAACGCGAAGCCGGCGACGACAAAGACAACTGCCAACACCTGCATTCCGGTGAGATCACCCGAGAGCGTTGCGCCGATTTCAGTGAGTTTGGTCGAGCCTGTTGTGCCGTACAAGAAACTCATTCCATACAGCAGCACACCTGAAGCGAATACACCGAGCAGGTAATACTTCACACCAGCCTCGTTGCTCTTCACATCACGCTTACGCCAGGCGGCCATCATGTACGCAGGAATCGAAAGCAGTTCAAGTGCAACAAACACGCTGAGAAGGTCACGGCTTGACGCCATCATCACCATGCCGAGCACGCTCACCAGCATGAGCACATAGAACTCGCCCTGGTAATAGCCACCCTCTTCGAGCTCGTTCTGACTGAGCAACACCACGACATAACCGACGAGCAAGAACAATGCCTTCAGAATGAGGGCGTACTCATCGACCACGTATCGGCCATCGAAAATGGCGTCTCGCACATCTCCGCCAAGAACAGCAAGCGTCACCACCGGGATCACTGCGCCGAGCATGACGAAACCGGTCAAGGTCGCCATCGCCCACTTTTTCGACTCGTCGAGCCAGAGGTCAATCAGCAGCACCAGGTTGATACCAGCAATCAACACCAACTCAGGTGCGATGGCATGCCAGTCAATCGTTGGCGCCGTCCAGGCTTGAGCGAGCAGAGAACTGATCACGGGATGCCCGCTCCTACACGCTCAATGAGCAACGACACGGCCGGGTCCATCACACCGAACATGAGTTGTGGATACACACCGAAGACGACGATCGCAATGAGGAATGGAGTCCACGCAATCCACTCGATCTTTGTGACGTCGTGGAGATCAACATCGTGGTGCTCGTCGTTCACGCCCGCACCAACCGGATGGTGGGCGCCCTGTTCAAACTCTGGGTTCGGACGGCCAAATGCGGTGCGCTGATACAACCACAAGAGGTACGCAGCCGCGAACACCGTACCGATCGCAGCGACCACCATGAGCGTGCGGAACAATGCCTCGCTGAGCCCGAAGTTGGGGTTATAGGCCGACAAAATTGCGGGGAATTCACCCCAGAACCCGGCAAGGCCGGGAAGGCCGAGAGATGCCATTGCTGCGAATCCAAGAATCCAACCCAAGCGCGGCATCTGAATGAGCATGCCGGAGAGTCGCGAGATCTCAAGGGTGTGGTAACGGTGCTTCACAGAGCCGGCAACGAAGAAGAGCATGCCGGTGATGAGACCGTGAGCGACCATTCCGAACAGAGCGGCATTGATACCGAAGTCGGTGAGGGTCGAAATACCGAGCATGACGAATCCCATGTGAGCGACGGAGGAGAACGCGATCAGTCGCTTCATGTCGGTTTGAGCGAGGCATCCGAGTGCGCCGTAGATGATGCCGATCACGGCAAGGATGCCGATCACCGGAGCCCATGCCTTTGCACCCTGCGGAAGCATCGGAATGGCGATGCGGACAAAACCGTAGGTGCCGAGCTTCAGGAGGATTGCGGCCAAGATGACTGAACCCTGTGTCGGTGCCTGGGTGTGTGCATCCGGCAGCCACGTATGGAACGGGAACATCGGCACCTTCACCGCAAAGCCGACGAACATTCCTGCAAAGATCCAGATCTGCACATCACGATCGATAAGTGCTCCGGCCTCCATGAGGTGCGCAAATGAGAACGATGCCGCACCGGTCTGGAAGAAGAGCGCAAGGAAGGCCACGAGCATAAGGGCCGAACCAAACATGGTGTAGAGGAAGAACTTCAACGACGCGTACTGGCGATCGTCGCCGCCCCAGACACCGATCATGAAATACATCGGCAAGAGAACGACTTCGAAGAACACGAAGAACAAGATGAGGTCTTGGGCGATGAACGACCCCGCCATACCGACCTGCAGCACCAGCATCAGCATGATGAACGACTTCGGGTTGCCAGCGTCTGGCATGTTGTCCCAGGTGTAGATCATGACGAGCAACGTCACGACCATCGACAAGAAGTACAGCGGAAGGCTGATGCCATCGAGGCCGATGGTGTAATTCGACTTAATGACGGTGATCCACTCACTGTCAACGAAGAACTGCAACTTCTCACTCTGATCAAAATCGAAGCGAAGCAGCGTGTACACACCAACAGCTGCGGTCACCGCAGAAGTAAGAATGCCGATCTGCTTATGTGTCTTCTCTTCTGATGCCGGTACGAACATCATGAGAAGAACGCCAACGAGCGGCAAGAAAGTGCCGACCGTTAGGAGCCAGGTGTCGTTGGTAATGGTTTGCATAATTATTGTGCCCTCTGGGTGTGCTGACTCAGATGTTCACGAGGATGAGAACGATTGCCCCCACCGTCGCCGCTCCGAAGAGCAACGCTCCGTACTGATTGACCTTTCCTGATTGGACTGGCTGCAAGGCGTGGCCGCCTTCGCTCGCTGCCAATCCCGATGCGTTCACCGCTCCATCAACCACACGTTGGTCGACGTTGCGATAGACCCATTCGCCGGTTCTCCGGCCCCCGCGTCCAACGTTGTTGACGATGCCGTCGAGAATGTTTTGGTTCACCCAGTAAGCCGCTCGCGCTATCGGATGCGCGAACGCAAACACGATGACCTTTTCGTAGAGGTGATCCAAGTAGTACTTGTTGACCAGCAGTGTGTGAATCCAACGTGCTGGAGTGAACTTTGATGTGAGGCCGGCAAACGGATTTCTTCGGTCGCCGTAGATACCCATGCAGACCCACGCGCTGAAGAGAATGCCCGCAAAGA
The DNA here is from genome assembly GCA_937897105.1 of uncultured Acidimicrobiaceae bacterium. Taxonomy (GTDB): domain Bacteria; phylum Actinomycetota; class Acidimicrobiia; order Acidimicrobiales; family Ilumatobacteraceae; genus Casp-actino5. The sequence goes on from CALCBR010000015.1 coordinate 8,177, forward strand.
CAAGGATGATCGACGGCATCGCCTTCGACCATGAGAACACAGCATGGCTCAATTTCGGCGCGTAACAGACAGTGCCTTCAGCTGGATCAGCGAATCCGCAGCCTTTTGCTTTGCCGTCGTACTCTTCGTCGCCTGCCTGCACCGCCGCAAAGACAATGCCTGCACTCTCTTCTTCTCCAGATGAGTGCCCGTACTCGTCATCGAGCGCAACTTCGACACCGACGGGCTCTACCCAATCGGTGAAGTAATGGGTTCCAAACGCAGGCGCATTGAGATATCCGGAGCCGATCGCAAGAATCGAAAGAACGATGAGCGGAGCCGTGATTCGCCACGGCGATTCGTGCGGCCCATGGTGGGCACCGTGATCGTCGTGGGCGTCGCCGTGGTGATCGTCATGATCGGCGTGAGCAGCTCCGTGAGCGTCGTCATGGCCTTCATCGTGATGCTCACCTGCTGCGGCACCGCGCGGCTTCCCAAAGAACGTGAGGTAGGTCGCCCGAGTCATGTACGCAGGGGTCATGAAGGCGCCAACCAGCGCGACGTAGTAGAAGAACTGGTAGCCGTTGTGACTGGCGTTATCGATGATCTCGTCTTTCGAGAAGAACCCCGAGAAGAACGGAATACCGCACAGCGCAGCGGTCGACACCATCCATGTCGCCGCCGTGATCGGCATCTTCTTCGCCAGACCACCCATGTCTTTCTTCATGTCGAATGAGTGATGTGAACCGGAGTGGCTGATCGAGCCGGCACCCAAGAACAGCGCACACTTGAAGAATGCGTGCGTGAAGATGTGGAACACGGCGGGAAGCCATGCACCGACACCGAGACCGAGCATCATGTAGCCGAGCTGAGACACCGTTGAATACGCCAAGACTTTCTTGATGTCGTCTTGAACGAATGCAAGCGCGGCAGCGACGATGATCGTGATGCCACCAATGATGGTGATGAAGTTCACCGTGGTATCGAGGATGTCAAAGCCGACGAAGAACACCGGGTAGAGACGAGCGACCAAGAACACACCAGCGACGACCATGGTCGACGAGTGCAACAGCGACGACACCGGGGTGGGGCCGGCCATAGCGTCAGGAAGCCATGTGTGAAGGGGGAATTGGCCCGACTTACCGATCGAAGCGATAAACAGCGCAACGCCACCCCAGAACAGGACGCTCTGTGAGGCCTCGCCCGACAGTGCCCACGCTGAGATGCCTCGAATGGAGAAGCCGTTAGATCCGTGTTCGACCGCCCAATCGTTCGCACCGAAGAAGATGATTGCGGTGCCGACGAGGAGCCCGACGTCACCAACACGAACGGTAAAGAATGCCTTCAGGGCAGCACGAGAGTTCGCTTCTTCTTCCCACCAGTGACCGATGAGCATGAACGAGCACAGACCCATGATTTCCCAGCCGAGGATGAGCTGCAACATGTTCTCCGCAAGAACCATGACGAGCATGCCCGCCGAGAACAACGTCAATGACGCAAAGAAATGGGTGTAACGACGGTCGCCCGAGACGTACTCGGTCGAGTAGATCTGCACCAAGAAAGAAATGAATGTAACGAGCAGCAACAGCATGATCGCCAATCCGTCGATGTGCTGTCCGAGGCCAAATTCGAGACCGCCTGATTGCCACCAGGTCCACGACTTCACCACCGGCTCGACAAACGACGCCCCGTAGCCTCCATCGGCAGCGGTAGGGAAGATGGCTCGGAACGCACCGAAGAAGCCACCTGAGGCGTAGTCACTGCCGCCCGATGCCGAGTTCACTCGGTCGATCCATTGGAACGTCGCACCGATTGAAATCGCGAGCGAAATACCGATCGAGACGATGCCTATTTCGCTGCCATTTTGCGGCATCTTCTTGCCGAACAGAATGATGAAGACGAAACCGATCGCTGGAATGAGCGGGATCAGCCACGCGTTCTCCAAGAACCAGCCAGATGAGAGGGTTGCTCCAAGCATTAGACCATTAACCCTTCATCACCGAGAGTTCATCAAGAGCGATCGAACGACGGTTGCGATAAATCATCAGCACCATCGCAAGGCCGACACCGACTTCTGCGGCCGCTACCGCGATCACATACAAAGCGAAGACATGCCCCTCAGGTGAGTTGTTCATCATTGCGAATGCGATGAGGTTGAGGTTCACCGAGTTAAGGATGAGTTCGATCGACATCAGCACCATGACGGCATTACGACGGGCGATGACGCCGAACACTCCGATAGAGAACAGCACTGCCGCCAAGATGAGGAAATTCACTGCGTACATGTCAGTCCTTCCTCGCCAACACGATTGCGCCAATGGCTGCTGCGAGCAGCACGAATGACAGCGCCAAGAACGGCACAAGGCCTTCACGCAGGAACACGTCAGAAATGGCGGTCGTCGACATCGGTTCATCAGGAGATGCGAGCACCTCACCTCGGTATTGGTCGACGATGACCCACACCAAGGTGCCAGCGAGCAATAACGACACCGGAATTCCAATCGACCAGTTCTTGTTGTTGAGATCTGATTCCTCGCCGATCGTCGCTCGGGTCAACATAATGCCGAACAAGAACAGCACCATGACGGCTCCGATGTAGACCATGACCTGAGAAATTGCCACGAATTCGGCAGCCGCCAACAAGTATTGAGCGGCAACTCCACCGAGAACGACGACGAGCCACAGCGCGGCGTGAACGACATTACGGCCGCTCACGACACGCAATGCACCGAACACCATGATGGCGGCGATGATGTAGAAGCCAACGTTCTGCGCAACGTTGACATCAGCGGCGAGCATCGAGCTCATTTCTTCTTCTCCGCTCCGGCTTCGAGTTCGGGTGCTTCTGGGACGGTTTCCATCCACTCACCGAGTTTGTCTTTATCGTGCAACAAGTCAGCGATACGAGGCTCTGAGTACTCGTATTCGGGGCTCCAGAAGAGTGCGTCGAACGGACACACCTCTACGCAAATACCGCAATACATGCACAGGGCATAGTCGATATCGAAACGGTCGAGATGGTTGACCTGGCGAGGCTTGCCACCGGCGCGTCGTGGCGGTGCAAGTTGCTTGTGTCCTTCGATGTAGATGCACCAGTCGGGGCATGAACGCGCGCACAGCATGCACGCCGTGCAGTTGTCTTCACGCAACGCAATCACGCCGCGAGCCCGAACGGGAGGCGCTTCTTTCGCATGCGGATACTGCACTGTGTCTGCACCATTTTTTGCAGTACGGAACAGCGTCCCCATGGTGACGCCAAGACCTTTAACGAGACCAGGAACCTTTGGCATCAGATCGCAACCTTCAAGATGGCGGTCACCGCAATATTTGCGAGCGACAACGGAATGAGTACCTTCCATGCAAACTTCTGGAGTTGGTCTTCACGGAACCGTGGGTACGAGAAACGCACCCACATGATGATGCCGGTGAGCACCAGCATCTTCGTCAGCATGATGACTGGACCAACAATGTTCATCCAACCGTCGACAGCGTCAAGCGACTCCCAACCAAACCACGAGAACGGGATACCCCAGCCACCGAGGAAGAGAACCGACGCAATGAACGCAAACACACCGGCGGTAGCGAACTCGCCGATGAAGAAGATGAGGAATCGGAAGCCGGAGTATTCGGTCATGTAACCCGACACCAACTCTGACTCTGCGATCGGCATGTCAAACGGCACCTGAGTGAGTTCTGCCTGAACCGCAATCATAAAAATGAGGAACCCAACGAATTGGGTAAGCACGAACGGGAAGCCAACTCCGTCCCAGCCGAAGATTGAGCCGGAGTTCTGCGCCACAACGATCTGCTGCAAGTTCATTGATCCGGCCTGAATCACGACGCCAACGACCGCCAACACCATCGGAAGTTCATAGGCGATGAGCTGACCTGCGGCTCGGAGACCGCCAAGAAGTGAGTACTTGTTTGCGCTCGACCAACCCGCAACAAGAATGCCGATCACCGACACCGAACCGATGGCGAGCGCATAAAACACCCCAGCGGAGAAGTCGGTGAAGAGAGCGTCGGGCCCGAATGGAACGACGACCACGAGCAAGAACGTCGACACCAGCACGATGACTGGAGCCAACTTGTAGATCTTCGCATCAGCGTTCTCGGGAATGATGTCCTCTTTCTGCAGCCATTTGCCGACCTCGGCAAGCAACTGCATCGAGCCGTAGGGCCCAGCTTCCATAGGGCCAAGACGGCTCTGCATGAACGACATCATCTTGAACAAAAAGAGGTAAACGATCGTGCCAGCGGGCAGCAACACGGCACCGATACCGCCGAGCACCCGGAGCAGCGACTGACCCCAGTAGGGAATTTCAAGAGCGATGCTCATCATCAGCGGTCGATATCTCCAAGGATGAAGTAAAGGCTCGCCAAAATCGTGATGATGTCGGGCACGTACACACCCTTCAACACCCACGGGGTGATCGAAATGTTGTTGAACGATGCCGAGCGAATCTTCACCCGGAATGGTCCAAGGTCACCCTTTGAGACCACGTAGTACCCCATCTCACCGAGCGGATTCTCAGTTGACACCCATGCTTCGCCCTCAGGAACCTTGATGATGCGAGGCACCTTCGTCATGACCGGGCCGGGGGGCAGAGTTTCGATGAGTTGATCGACGATCTTGGTTGCCTCACGAACCTCTTGGAGGCGAATCCAGCATCGGGCCCAAGAGTCACCGTCTGGGTGCGTCCACACCCGGAAATCGACCTTGTCGTATGCCAACGGAAGTGACTGGTCTCGGCGGAGGTCCCAGTCAACACCTGAGGCTCTCAGGTTCGCTCCTGACAACCCGTACTGGCGGGCAACATCAGCGGGGATCACGCCGATTCCTCGAGTGCGACTTTGGAAAATCTCGTTTCCAAATAGAAGATCTTCGATCTCATCGCAGAAATTGCGGAGTTTCTTCATGACCTGACGGGTCTCGTCAAGCCAGCCCTTCGGCAGGTCGTCTTTCAGCCCGCCAATGCGGTCAAAGTTCGGGTGGAAACGACCGCCAGTTGCACCTTCGATGAGGTTGAGCACGTACTCGCGGTCACGGAATGCCATGAATACCGGGGTCACCGCTCCCATCTGCACGCCGAGATCGCCGAGGAACAGACTCACATTTGCGATACGTGAGAGTTCAAAAAGAATGGTTCGGATGTGCTGCGCACGAGGCGGCGCCTCAATATCCATCAACTGTTCAGCGGCAAGAATGAACGGCACTTCGTTTGCGAACGATCCGAGCCAGTCAATTCGGTTGATCAGCGCAGTGACTTGCGGGAACGTGCGAACTTCGGTGAGCTTCTCGTAGCCCCGGTGCATATAACCCGCCGATGGCTCGGCCCAGACCACCTGCTCACCGTCAAGACGAGCGATGATTCGGAGCGTTCCGTGGGTTGCAGGGTGCTGTGGGCCGATGTTGAGGGTCATCCCCTCGGTTTCGAGCTCAACGTTCAATCGGGCGTCAGCAGCTTGAGCAGCGATATACGACATCTGCTGGCGTTCGGACAACATCGTCATGAGTCATCTCCTTCGTCATCATCGCTCGCTGGCATTGGTTCAACATCGACGATCCCGGGCCATGGCTTCACCAAGCGTGCGAGCAGGGGGAAATCTTTTCGCAATGGGTAGCCCTCGAAGTCACCAGGGAGGTACATATTTCGCAGATCGGGGTGGCCGTCAAACGAAATGCCGAACATCTCATGGGTTTCACGTTCATGCCAATTCGCACCGGCGTACACGGGAATCCAACTCTCGATCGACATCGTGCCGTCGTCATGTTGAGGAAGGTCTGCTTTCAAGGTGACGCTCACATGCCGCCGGGTGTCGGTGACACGGGCCAGCATTTGGAATCGGGTGTCTCCCCCGGTGTAACCCTGACGGATCTCGCTTGCGGCCGGATCTTCTTCGACCTCTTCGGTCGGGTCGTTCTCGCCATCACCGAATGGCGATGGCATCCAGTCCATCGCTGAAAGAAAACAGAAATAGTCAAACCCCTGTGCCCGAAGCGCTTGTCCAGCTGCACGCCACGACTCAGGCGTCACTCGCACCCAGAGGTCAACTTGCGGCACCTGATGAACGTCGACCACCGCGTCACCGAGATCTGCACGAAGCCGGGCAACAATCTCATCGCGCAGCTCATCAACGACTGGTGTTGACTCGTCGGTGTCGGTGTCACTCAATTGGGCCACCTCCGACGACGATGGGCTCACTCTCTCGCACAATCGGCTTGAAGCCCTCTCCACGCCAACGGGCACCCATATCTTCGTGCTTGATGCGCTGCTGCAGGAGCACAACGCCTTCCAAAAGAGCCTCTGGCCGAGGAGGGCAGCCGGGCACGTACACATCGACCGGAACGATTTGGTCGACACCCTTCGTCACCGAATACGAATCCCAGTAGGGGCCGCCACAGTTCGCGCACGAACCCATCGAGATGACGTACTTTGGCTCTGGCATCTGCTCGTACAAGCGCTTCACAGCTGGTGCCATCTTGTCGGTGACAGTTCCTGATACGACGACAAGGTCGGCCTGACGAGGGCTTGCCGGCAATGGGATAACACCGAGACGCATGACGTCGTAGCGAGGCGATCCGAAAGCCGCACCCATTTCGATGGCGCAGCACGCAAGACCCCACTGGTACACCCACATTGAGTACGAACGACCAATGTTGAACAATTTGGTGAGTGGAGCCGGCAAACGGCCACGGTCGACTAGACCCATCGAAGAAGTCCTCGCTTCCAGGCATATACGAGTCCGTCAAGCAACAACACGATGAACGCAAGCATGGTGACCAACCCGAAGGTGCCATAACGCTCGATGGCGGCGGCCCATGGGAAGATGAACACAGCCTCAACGTCAAAGATGACGAAGAGCAAGGCGAACACGTAGTACCGGACTTGGCTTTGTGACCATCCGAGACCTACCGGATCAACACCTGACTCGTAGGGAAGGAGTTTCTCCGGGGAGGGCCGAGACGGCCGGACAAGCGCAGCAATACCAAGCAGAAGACCTGCCAACAGCATTGCCGCCAGTCCGAACCAAACAACGTTGAGGTAATCGCGCAGAAATAGCGACATCGTTTGACAACGATATCAGTCGGGTAAGGCCATGTCCCAAACCCTATGGTGTGCTCCTGTGCAAGGATCTTCGGGCCATCGAGTTCTTCCCCTCGTTTTTGCCGTCACCCTGACGGGCATTATGGCGAACAGCCTCGTTTCACCGTTACTTCCCGACATTCTTGACACGTTCGACCAGTCGGCTGGTTCGGCGGGCCCTCTCGTAGCAGCCGCATCACTGCCCGGCATTTTTCTTGCTCCAATCATCGGTTTTGCCGCCGATCGTTGGGGCCGGCGGCCGATTCTCACCCTCTGTCTCATCGTGTTTGGTCTCGCAGGAGTGCTCACTGCTGTCGCTGCGAACTTTGCCATGCTCGTCGCAACCCGATTTCTTCTCGGTGTCGGCTCAGCCGGACTCATCAACCTTGGTGTCGTCCTCATCGGCGACCACTTTGAGGGTGAGGAGCGCACCACGTGGATTGGCCGCAATGCAGCGATCCTCACCATCGGTCTTGCGATCATTCCGCTCGCATCAGGTGTGATCGCCGAGTTCTTCAGTTGGCGGATCGCAACGCTCGGATATGGATTTGGGTTTCTGAGCGCGGCCTATGCGTGGAATGTGCTGCGCGACGAGCCCATCCGAACTGCTCAACCACTGAGATCACAGCTCGCGGGCGTGGGCACCGCAATGAGAACACCAGTGATTGCGACCACCATCACCGTCGGCACCCTGTCATTCGCAATCATTTTCGGCGTCTTCCTCACCGCAATGCCCGACCACCTTGACACCCGATTCGCAATGTCATCGGGCTGGCGGGGCTTCATGATCAGCGTTCCCGCGCTGTCATCTGCACTGGTTGGGTTCAATCTCGGACGTATCCGGCGGATCATCAGTGTGAGATGGGCGCTTGCGATCAGTGCCTGTTTCTGGGCGATGGGGATGATGTTCATCGGTTGGGCTCACGTGCTCATCGTGCTCATCATCGGGACGTTGTGTTACGGACTTGGAGAGGGGGCGCTCATCCCCAACCTGCAGGAGGTGGCAATGAGCGAAGCCCCTCAAGAACACCGGGGAGCGGTCGTTGCAACGTGGGTGGGGTTCGCCCGACTCGGTCAAACCGTCGGACCGCTTCTTGCGGGCGTGTTGCTCAGCGCATCTGGCGCTCCAGCGGTATTCATTGCTGGAGCAATTGCCTCAGCATGCGCTGCGGTCATCTTCATTGTTGGCCCCATCGGTCGATCGACGTCGACTGCGACCTAACGCTCCGGTAACCCCAACAGCGAAGATCGCTCTACCCTGTTGGCCATGGCCCCGCTCGCTGCGCCACCTGAGTTCCAACACACGTACGCACGCACGCTTCCGTCACTTGCAATGAGTTGGAAGGCTGATGTGTCAGCTGACCCTCGGCTTGTCATTGCGAATTCCGAGCTCGCCTCCGACCTTGGAATTGAGCCTGAATGGCTCTACGGCAGTGAGGCACTTGCGCTGTTCTCTGGCCACGAGCAGGCGGCCGATGCAGAGCGATATGCCCTTGCCTACGCCGGCCATCAGTTCGGTTCGTACTCACCACGACTTGGAGATGGGCGAGCACTCCTCGTCGGCGAATTCACCGATCAACACGGTTCGCGTTGGGATCTTCACCTAAAAGGTTCAGGACGCACCCCCTTCGCCCGTGGGGGTGATGGCAAGGCGACCTTGGGGCCGATGCTGCGCGAGTACCTCATCGGCGAAGCGATGGCCGCCCTCGGGATTCCCACCACTCGAGCCCTCGCTGTCATCACGACCGGTGAACTCGCGGTGCGAGAGCAACCCCTGCCAGGAGCGATCCTTGTTCGGGTGGCGGCATCTCACCTCAGGGTCGGCACGTTCCAGTACGCCGCAGCACTCGGTGACCTCGATGACCTCCGTACTCTCGCCGACTATTCGATCGATCGCCATTACCCCGACATCGCCACCGCTGATGATCGCTATCTCGGTCTGCTGCAATCGGTCATCGATCGTCAGGCTCAGCTCGTTGCCGAGTGGATGCTGGTCGGTTTTATTCACGGAGTGATGAACACCGACAACGTCACGATTTCAGGGGAAACCATCGACTACGGGCCATGCGCGTTCATGGATAGCGTTGACCCGCTCACCGTCTTTTCAAGCATCGATGAGGGGGGCAGATACGCCTTTGGCCGACAGCCCGCTATCGCTCAATGGAACCTCACCCGATTCGCTGAAACATTGCTGCCATTGATCGCCGATAATCCAGAGGATGCAATCGCACCAGCCACAGAACTGCTTGAAACATTTCCTGAAACGTTCTCGCGCTATTGGCACGACGGCCTAGCCCACCGCCTCGGGCTCTCCACTCACGTTGATGGCGATGATGTTCTCGCTAACGACCTTATGCAGCTTCTTCAAGAGCGACGCCTCGATCTCATCTCAACGATGCGCTCACTCTCAGCTCATCTACGAGGCGACGACATCGGCCTCGATGACTGGACGACCCGTTGGGAATCTCGCCTGCAACTCGAGAACGCAACAAGCGAAGAACTCGTTCAACGTCTCGACGCCATCAACCCGATCTATGTTCCTCGAAATCACCTCGTCGAAGAGGCTTTGGCTCAGGCCGTTGCCGGTGATCTCGACCCGTTCATGCAGATGCTCGAACGCGTCACCCACCCGTACGAACGAGTTGAGGGTGCCGATCGTTTCGCCGAGCCGGGCGACCCGGCACCTGGATACCGAACCTACTGTGGCACGTAAAACAATGGGTCAGACGGCGAAGCCGATTGACTTTGTTTCGAGGTACTCCTCAATTCCGTCGTGAGAACCTTCGCGCCCCAACCCAGAATCTTTCATTCCGCCAAACGGCACCGACGCCGATGTCGGGTTCACATCGTTCACACCGATAATTCCAAACCTCAAGCCTTCGGCGGTGCGAATTGCCGTCGAAATGTTGTTGGTGTAGACGTACGCCGCAAGGCCGTATTCAGTGTCGTTTGCAAGTGCCACGACTTCTTCGACACTCCCGTAGGTGATGATCGGAGCAACCGGACCAAAGGTTTCTTCCCGGTAAATCGTCATTGTGTCGGTAACGCCACTGAGCAATGTCGGAGCGAAAAAGTGGCCGTCTGAGAATTCTCCTTCGGTGAGACGATGGCCGCCCACTAGGGCCGCCGCACCCTTGCCCACCGCGTCATCGACTTGAGCCTCGACCTTGGCGACTGCGGCCTCGTTCACCAACGGGCCAACGCCGACACCGTCGGTGAAACCATTCCCCGCGCTCACCTTCGCCACACGCTCCACCATCGTTTCGGTGAACGCATCAGCATGTTGCTCCGAAACGTAGAGACGATTCGGACTGATGCACGCCTGACCTGAGTTGAGGAACTTCAACGCCGCAGCACCCTTCGCTGCTCGAACCGGATCAGCATCAGGGAACACGATGAAGGGTGCATGACCGCCGAGTTCGACCGACACTCGTTTCAGATTCGCAGCGGCCTGGCCTGCGAGCATTCTGCCGACCGGAGTTGAGCCAGTGAATGTGATCTTGCGGACACGCGGATCAGAAGTGAACACCTCGCCAATTGGCTTTGGATCTTTTCCGGTCACCATATTGATCACACCGGCGGGAATTCCGGCCTCAATAAACACATCGAACACCGCCTTCGCGCAGAGCGGCGTATCTTCAGCTGGCTTCAACACCAGCGTGCAGCCGGCGGCGAGCGCCGGGCCCATCTTTCTCGTCAACATTGAAATCGGATAGTTCCATGGGGTCACCATCGCCACCACACCGACCGGTTGACGCAAGATGAGGAACCGTTGATCGGCACGTTGCGATGGCAGCCATTCACCGGCCACCCGCGTTGCTTCTTCTGAGTAGTAACGCAGGAAGTCAGCTGCGTAGTTCACTTCGTTGCGCGCCGCCTTTAACGGTTTCCCTTGTTCGCGCGTCATTAACTCAGCAAGTTCACCGGCTCGCTCGGTCATGATCTGCCACGCTCTCAGCAACATGTCGGAGCGCTCACGAGCCGTTGTCGCTGACCACTCAGCGAATGCGGCGTCAGCAGCGCCGATCGCTCGTTCCGCGTCTGCGGTCGTGCCGTCAGGCATCGAGCCAATCACTGCTCCTGTTGCAGGGTCGACGACATCAAACGAGTTACCTGTGGATGCTTCACACCATTCGCCATTTATGAACATGAACGTGACCCTACCTATCGGTGGGCAATCAACAGAACTTCGTCAACTACGGCATTGCCACGACAAGCCATGAGCTCACCGCAATCACTGCGATCAATACTCCGAGCTCAATCGTTACCGAACGCTGGAACGTTGTCTGGACATCTCGAGATGCGAGACGAGGAACAACGCTCCAATGATGGACAGCACCGATCAACCCAGCGATGAGAACTGTCACCACCTTCACGATGAGGATGCGCCCCCAGGTTGAATCGGTGAGCGACGACAGATCATCAATGATGATGAACGTCATCACCACACCCGAAAGCACAACAGCAGCAACCGTGCCCATCAGTGCCTTCGCTGTCCGCTGGGCGACAGCACTCAACTGTTGACGATCAGTTCGCGCAACCACGGCAAGCCCGATCACCGACCCGATCCACATCGACGTCGATCCCATATGAACCACATCACTGAGGGCGTGCAGTAGTCGGGGCCCCATCGAGACCGTGTGGCCATCAAAGGTAGGAGCAACGAGGAGCCCCAGACATGGGATGACCAGAAGGGCTCGAAATGACGACCGAGATGTCACCTGACCCGTCAACACTGATAGCGCTGCAATTGCTAAGACAGCAGCAGCACATGTCGTGATGAGGGGCGATCGAGAAAGCTGGTGAGAGAGGGCATCGCCAAATGTGATGTCGAGTTGACGACCGATCGTTGCGATTTCGAGAAGGCCCGCAAGCGCAATCACCACCGCTAGAGCGATGGAGACTCGGGGTGCAGGAAGAATGTCCTGCCGCCGCCAACACGCGATTGCGAAAACGAGGTAGCCCACCACTGTCATTCCCAACAGGTTCTGAGCCAGACGTGAAATGTGGTTTGCGGTGTCGATACCCGATGAAGACGATGGCCCCGATGTGGGAGGCGGTGCACCAGCGTCGACATCACCAGGCTGCGAGGTGCTTGATACCTCGGTCGTCGACGTGGTCTCAACAGGTTCAGAAACCGCCAGAGTTCCCTCCCCATCATCTGCAACTGTTGTTGTCGTTGTTGCGACCGATGTCGTGGTAGCAGCCACTGCATTGAGAGCAAATTCACCTTCAATAAGGTGACCGTCTTCAGCACGAAAGGCATACACGATCCGGAACAGGTCACCCTGTAGCGGCGGGGTAAAGACTGCGAGCCAGTTGGTGTCACTTTCTGCGGCAAGCTCACCTTGTGCTGCAACGCCCGACGTCTCCGCTACGGCAACCACCGATGAGCCCTCACCTATCACAGGAGTGGCGAACCTCAGCGTGATCGAGTCAAGAGGTTCGACGAGCACTGCGTCAGCAGCCGGTTCGGAGCCCTCAAAATCTGAATGAGCAGACACCACCGGCGCCAGAGCAACAGCCACCATGATCGACACAGCAATCATCGGGCCAAACAACGACAACACTCCCGGCAATCTCGTGAACGCTTTCATCTCATTTTGCCCACATCGAGCACATCCACTCAGCCTTATGCAAACGAGAGAATGCCTTCGGCTACCGATAGCACCCACTGCGGATAAATGCCGATCGCCAATGTGAAGCCAGCTGCTCCGGCAATAGCGATTCCGCTCAAACCGGGAACATTGACCGCTTCGGCGTTGTCATCAGCGGGTCGCAACCACATGCTCACCATGATGCGGAGATACAGGAATGCCGCAATGACCGCAGCGAGCATGGCGATCACCGCCAGCCAGTAACTGCCGGCGTCAACTGCAGATTGAATCACGCCCCACTTTGCGACGAAGCCAGAAGTGAACGGCACCCCGGCCTGTGCGAGCAAAAACACTGTCAGTGCGAGCGCAAGCGTCGGGCGACGACTCGACAATCCATTGAAGCCATCGAGCGTCGTGTCGCCGCCGCGACTTGCAACACTGATGACTGCGAATGAGCCGACGACGAGCACCGAGTAGAGCCCGAGATACACCGCCACTGACTGCACCGAGGAAAACATTGCGTTCTCACCCGCTGACAGACCCGCAGCCTCAAGGCCAACGAGAATGAAACCGGCATGACTTACCGAAGAAAACGCAAGCATTCGTTTCACATCGGTCTGCACGACCGCAAGAAGCGAACCAACGATGAGCGACAGAACGGCGAGCACCCAGATGATCGGTCGCCAGTCGTCGCGGTAAAACGGAAGGGCAGATGTGAGCACCCGCAACATCGCTCCAAATGCGGCAACCTTGCCGACCGATGCCATGAACGCAGTGATGTTTGATGGCGCACCCTGATACACGTCCGGTGACCAGACATGGAACGGCACTGCGGAAACCTTGAACGCGAAACCGATCAACATGAGCGCAAGACCGGCGAGCACAAGAGCGTCATTGCCGCCAATGTTGACCTGGCTTTGTAGGCGGGTCACCATGTCGGCCAATGAGGTCGTGCGAGTGCCGCCATACAGCAGAGCGATGCCGTAGAGGAAGAATGCCGAGGCGAGACCGCCGAGAATGAAGTACTTCATTCCTGATTCTTGGCTCGCACTACGACGGCGATCAGATGCGGCAAGGACGTACAGCGCAAGTGACACGGTTTCAAGACCGAGGAACATCACGATGAGTTCGTTCGCTCCGACCATGACAAGCGCTCCTGTTGCGGCAACGAGCAACAGTGAGTAGATCTCTGGCCCATCGTTGTCGGTGCCACGAAGTTCCGCATCAGACATCAACGCAACCAACGCCGTCGCCGCAAGCACCGCAAATGTGAGAAACAGCGACAAGCGGTCGACTGCGAGTACGCCACCAACAATTGCTGACGGCCCCTCGGAGCCAATGTCATTCCAGATGAAGACCGACAGCACTGCGGCAGCCACGGTAAATCCAACCGTCGTCAACGACATCAGATTGCGCGGCCAGGCGGGTGTCAACGCGCCCACCACCATCAAGAACAACGCTCCGCCGACGAGAACGAGATGAGGTGAGAGCGCAAACCAGTCAACTGAAGGCCCAATAAAGGTGTCCTGAGCAACCATCAGTCCTCCTCCCCATGCGAGTGAACCTCATCATCGACAACAGGGGCCGCCGGCTGCGGTTCGACGAAATCTGTTCGCTCCTCGACATGCCCAATGAGCGCATTCACCGCTGGCTCAATGCGTTCGAGCATTGGCTTCGGATATACACCGGCGAAGAAGATGACTGCAATAAACGGAAGGATGACAAGCGCTTCCTTCACGCGGAGTTCGGCGAATGTTGAGTTTTCTTCATCGGGCTCACCGTGGAACACACGCTGATATGCCCACAACAGGTAGAGCGCAGCAAGAATGACGCCGGTTGCGGCAACGACAACCCACCAGCGTGCGGTGAGAAATGCTCCGATCAGGATGAGATACTCACCGACAAAGCCGTTGAGCCCTGGGACACCAATCGATGACAGCATGACGACGGTGAACGCGGCCGCGAAAATCGGGGCAACATGCTGCAGGCCTTTCAGTTCGGAAATCTGGCGGGTGTGTCGCCGCTCATAGATCATTCCAACCATTAAGAACAGGGCTCCGGTGGAGACACCGTGGTTCACCATTTGCATCACCGAGCCGGTGACAGCTTGGGAAGTGAATGCAAAGGTGCCGAGCACGATGAAACCAAGGTGTGCAACCGACGAATACGCAACAAGTCGCTTCAGATCTTTCTGCATGGTTGCTGCAATTGCGCCATAGATGATGCCGATCACTGCCAGCGTCAACCAAAGAGAGCGACTCCAATACGACGCTTCGGGGAAAAGGTAGAGACCGAAACGCAAGAGGCCATATGTGCCCAGTTTCAGCATCACACCCGCAAGCACGACAGAGCCAGCAGTTGGGGCCTGGGTGTGTGCGTCGGGTAGCCACGTGTGCAGCGGGAAGATCGGAACCTTCACCGCAAATGCGATTGCGAAACCGAAGAACAACCATCGACCGGTCGACGCCGCAAAGTTGGCGCCCTCGGCGAGTTCGATGAGGTCGAATGTGATCTTCCCGACACCGTTGTCTCGGGCAATAAACACTGTGGCGAGAATCGACACGAGCATGAATGCCGAGCCCGCCATCGTGTACAGGAAGAACTTCGTCGCCGCATATTCACGGCCTTCGTAACCCCATCCACCGATGAGGAAGTACATCGGTACGAGCACGATCTCGAAGAACACAAAGAACAAGAAGAGATCGAGGCTCAAGAAGGAACCCATGACGCCAGCCTCGAGTAGCAGCAGCCACGCGAAGTACGGCTTATCTCGGCGAGGGTCATCGTTGTGAGGGTCAATTCCGGCGATCGCAAGCGGGAACAGAACACCGGTCAGCAACACGAGGAACAGAGAAATTCCGTCGACACCGAGATGCCATGAAATTCCCCAAGATTCAATCCACGGGTGCTGGCTTGTGAACTGGAACCCTGATGAGTGACTGTCGAAGTTGGCAAAGGTCCACACCGACAGCGCACCCGTGCCCACCGAGGCAAGTAAGGCCACGAGCTTCGAATACTCAGGCCGACGATTCGACAGCACCGCAATGAGCAGCGCGCCGACGACCGGCACCACGATCATCATCGAGAGCAGTGGGAATGCCACCTCAGTCGAAGTTGCGGCAACCATCACATCACCCCCCTCAGCACCACGAACCACACGAGAATGAGCACAACGCCGATACCGATGACACCGGCGTAGCTACGGACGTTGCCGGTTTGGATTCGACGAACAGATCCTGAGGTCGAGCGAACTGCGGTCGCAACACCGTTGACCGCACCGTCGACAATCTTCGCATCGAACCATGCGATCGCATCAAACATCTTGCGACCGGGTCCACCCATAAAGGCAGAAACACTGCGGTCGTAACGCCATCCATCGGCCAGGATTCCGGGCTCGATCGCACGCAACTTGCGACGGCCATACACGAGCACCCCGAGCGCAATGCCAACGACCGCGCAACCGATAGCGAGCAGCGCAAGCCACACTTTGGCGTTGTAGGCCGACGTCCCAGAGATCACTGCCTCACCAGGTGCCACCACCGGGTGTAACCAGTCTTCTAAGCGGTGGCGGAGACCTTTAGGAATAATTCCGAACGATGGCAACTGAATAATTCCACCCACGACCGACAGCGCTGACAGCACAACGAGTGGGAACAACATGATCGGCGGAGACTCATGCGGTTTGAAATCACCGTGCGCACCGTTGTCTTCAGCGTGGCTTTCCCACTTGGCTTCCCCGAAGAAGACCATGATCACCTGACGGGTCATGTAGTACGCCGTGAGGATTGCTGTGACCAAGCCGATGACGTAGAGCACTGGGCTTCTCGCCAGGGTAAACAGCAAGATTTCATCTTTCGACCAGAAACCAGCGAATGGGGGGACACCAGCAATGGCGAGCCATCCGATGATGAATGTGCCGGCTGTAATCGGCATCACTTTGCGCAAGGCTCCCATCCGACGCATGTCCTGCTCGTGGTGCATGCCATGAATCACCGAACCTGAGCCAAGGAACATCAACGCTTTGAAGAAGGCATGGGTCACCATGTGGAAGATTGCTGCAACGAATGCGCCGGTACCTACTGCGAGGAACATGTACCCCAACTGCGACACCGTTGAATACGCGAGCACCTTTTTGATGTCTGACTGCGCTACCGCAATCGTTGCCGCAAACAAAGCCGTCAAGGCACCAACCCACGCGACAATTGTCGGAGCCCAATCGGCAGCGGCGGCGAGCATCGGGTTCATGCGGGTCATCAAGAAGACACCTGCGGTGACCATCGTTGCTGCGTGGATCAGGGCCGACACCGGCGTTGGGCCTTCCATTGCGTCAGGCAGCCACAGATAGAGAGGGAATTGGGCCGATTTGCCGACTGCTCCGACGAAGAGGAGAAGTGCAATTCCCGTCGCAGTCGATGATGCGAGCGATCCTGATTCTGCAGCCGAATTCAGAGCCCCGTAGCTCACCGAACCAACGGCCTGGAAGCCAAGGAACATCGCCAACATGACACCCCAGTCACCAATGCGGTTGGTGACGAATGCTTTCTTGCCAGCGGTTGAGGCCGAGTCGCGAGTGTGCCAGAACGAAATCAGGAAGTAGGAGCACGCTCCGACCCCTTCCCATCCGAGGAAGGTGACGAGCAGATTCTCGCCGAATACCAACATGAGCATCGACAGCACAAACAGGTTCAAATACAAGAAGAACTTGGAGAACTTTGGGTCACCGTGCATGTACCCGATCGCAAACAGGTGAATGAGGAAACCAATGCCGGTGACAAACAGCGCCATCGTCACCGACAGAGGGTCGGCAAGAAGTGCCATATCGATCTGCAGTGATGACACCGGCACCCATTGGAAGAGGGTGACCACGTGAGAGCGGTGATGTTCGTCAATTGACAGCAGGTCGAAGAAGACCCCGACGGTCACCACGAATGACGCGAAGACTGCTGCCGCTGCGACGTAACCGGCGGCGGGCTCACCAAGGCGGCGGCCGAACAACAGAATCAACAAGAATCCGAGCAGCGGAAATGCAGGTATTAACCACACGACGTCGAGCATGTTCAGCCTTTCAACTCCGCAAGATCGTCGATTGTGGTTCCGGGGCGACGGCGAAGAATGGCGATGATGATGCCAAGCCCAACGACGACTTCAGCGGCTGCCACCACCATCACGAAGAACACGGCGGTCTGACCTGAGATATCGGTGAACGCCTGGGCGAAGGCCACGAATGAAAGGTTCACCGCGTTCAGCATGAGTTCGATGCACATGAACATGACAAGCGGGTTGCGGCGAATCATGAGCCCGACAACGCCAACACCAAACAGCACTGCCGCGAGCACGAGGTACCACGTGGTTGTCGGAGTCACTTGCTCGCTCCCCCACGCTGGCGACGGGTGAGTACCACTGTTCCGACGACCGCAACAATCAGCAACACCGATGTCAACTCGAACGCGAACACGTTGTCGCTGAACAAACTGCGAGCCAACTCGCGAATGTTGTCGTCTCCTGGAACCCCTGACTCGAGCTGTTCGCCGAGAGTCGATCGTCCGCGAACCACAGCCGCAATGACGAGGCCACTGATGGCAACGCCAACGATGACCGCTAGCGGGCGCTGAATCTGGAATGGTTCGACGCTGAGGTCTTCTGCACGGTCAACCCCGAGCAACATGATGACGAACAAAAACAACACGACGATTGCGCCTGCGTAGACAATGACTTGCACTGCCGCAAGAAAATGGGCTTCCATCGAAACGAAGTGAACTGCGATTCCGAATAGCGTCAACACGAGACCGAGTGCTGCATGCACCGGGTTGTTGTACGCAATAACACCGATTGCCCCTGCCAGCACCATCGCCGAAGCAAGGACAAACACAAGAAGTTCCATTAGTTATCGCGCTCCGCCTGTTGCGGTTCGGGCGCGCGTGTTCCGAAGCCAAGTTCGTCACTCCACCCGACAACGCCCTCGAAATCGGCATCTCCGGCTGGCGACGTTGCCCGCATCCACCCCGAGGTCAGCAACTCTTCACCATCGCGCCAATCTTCCCATGGGAGTTGCTGCGGACGGCCTTCGTCATCGACGAGCAACTCCGATTTCGTGTAGATGGCATCGCTGCGATTGGTGAACGAAAACTCGAACAGTTTTGATTCGGTAATGGCTTCGGTCGGGCAGGCTTCCACACACAGATCGCAGTGGATACAGCGCAGGTAATTGATTTCGTAGATGAAACCAAAGCGCTCCCCTGGTGAGGTCGGGTTTTCGACATCGTTGTCAGCGCCACGCACGTAGATGCATTTCGCTGGACACACTCCCGCACACAGTTCGCATCCGATGCACTTTTCCATGCCGTCGGCATAGCGATTGAGCACATGACGCCCATGGAGACGCTCGGGCTTTGGTGCCTTCTGATCATCGTCTGCCTCAGGGTTGTAGTCGTCACCCTTGCGGCGGGCGGTGCGTCCGCCGGAGTAGTTCGTCGTCACCCGCTTGCCGCCGAAGAGGCGATGCTGACGGATCGTGACGCCAAATCCTTCGAAGTAGCCCATTAGTACGCCGCTCCTTCTGCGTCACGGTTTCGACGCGCCACGTTCAGCGCCGCCTGGAACAACATGTACGCCAACGCAATACCGACAAGACACCCAGCAACAATGAGCGAATACCTTAGGCCACTGACGTCGCTGTCGCGAGCAACTTGTAACGCGGCGAGAAGGATGAACCACCCAAGCGAAATCGGAATGAGCACTTTCCAACCGAGGTTCATCAGTTGGTCGTAACGCAAACGTGGAAGCGTCGCACGGAACCAGACATACATATAGAGGAAGGCAAAGACTTTGAGGAGCAGCCATGCGGTTCCACCAAAGGGTCCGAGCACCGCAAAGATGTCAGTTCCACCGAGGTACAGCGGCTGCGGGCCACCGAGGAACAGGGTGACCAGCAGAGCGCTCATCGAAATGACGTTCATGAACTCTGCGAGGAAGAATAACGCAAAGCGAATCGATGAGTACTCGGTGTGGAACCCTCCAACGAGTTCTTGCTCAGCTTCGACCAGGTCAAACGGAGGGCGGTTGAGTTCTGCGGTCATCGCAATGAGGAAGACCACGAACGGGACAATTCCTGTCGACAACAGGTGCCAATTCGTGATC
This sequence comes from uncultured Acidimicrobiaceae bacterium, assembly GCA_937897105.1. Classification (GTDB taxonomy): domain Bacteria; phylum Actinomycetota; class Acidimicrobiia; order Acidimicrobiales; family Ilumatobacteraceae; genus Casp-actino5. The sequence continues at coordinate 27,978 of CALCBR010000015.1, forward strand.
GAGCTCTGTGCCGAGACAATTCCCGAGGTTGACAGTGTTCCGGCGGTCATCAGCACTGCGGCGAGGCTGAGGCCGAGCGCTGCTTCATACGAAATCATCTGCGCTGATGCACGCACCGAACCGAGAAGCGGGTACTTCGATCCACTCGACCATCCGGCGAGCATGATGCCGTAAACCGCAATCGATGACATCGCCAGAACGAGCAGCACCCCGATTGGAGGATCTGCGAGTTGCACCCGAGTCACCTCACCGAACCAGGTGACCGTTCCGTCGTGACCATTGGTGAAATCGCCCCCGAGAGGAATCACGGCCCACACCAAAAACGCCGGCACAAATGCGAGGAAGGGAGCAATGCGGAATACGAACGGATCAGCCTTCTCTGGAATGAGATCTTCCTTGAAGAACAGCTTGGTTCCATCGGCAAGGGTTTGTAGTAATCCGAATGGGCCCGCCTTGTTTGGACCGACCCGGTTTTGCATGCCGGCAACAATCTTGCGCTCGAACCAGACCATGAACATGGTTCCGACAAGGCCGATCACAAAAACGACAAGCACCTTCAAGCCGACAACTGCAAGTGGCTGCCACCAGAACGATTCGGCTTCAAGAACTGGATCAGCAGCAGGAATGCGATGCAAGAGGTTCATGACACTCGCTCAATTCGAATGCGACTCACAGGAGCAGACGACGAAATCAGGGCACGTACATCTCCGAAACCACTCTCGCGACCGGGCTGGCCGAATGCTGCCCACACCGAGTCACGATCGAGGCGGTCATCGGGACACACCGGGAGTTCTGCTGAACCGTGCTCTGAGACGAGTCGGACCATGTCACCAGAGTCGATACCGAGTTGTTCGAGCACCGCTGGGTTCACTGCTACGGCTCGGCCGTTCGCAAGGCCAGCAAGCGAAGGCGACGATGCGGTGGCCACACCACCGTCGTACATCACCCGAGAAACGATGAGGTCTACGTCGTAGCCACCCTTCGGTGCCACACTGACGTCTGGTGCTGAGGTTTCGAACGGAACGCTCCAGACTGAACCCACACCTGCACCGACAGATGTCAACTGCTCAGAAATGCCTCCGACCGAACTCACGCCAAGGTCGTGTCCGAGGCGGTCGGCAAGTTCAACGGCAATCATCCAATCTGCACGAGCAACGCCAGGAGTGTTGACTTTTTTCGCAACAGGTGCGACACGTCCTTCGAGGTTCGTCGTCGATCCGGTCTTTTCCGACATGACCGCCGCCGGAAGAACGACGTCGGCATCGACTGTTGACGCATTCATGTGGCCGGTAATTGAAACCACCCGACCTGCACCATTCAAGGCCGCAATCGCAAGCTCCCGATCGGGGAAATCGGCGAGCGGATCGCTACCCAGTAAGACGAGTACTTCGATCTGTCCATTCGCTGCCGCAGTCAGTGTCGATGTCGCATCAGATGCTGCCGTTGTTGGAGCAAGACCAGCCTGAAGTGCGCCAACGACATTGCCTCGACGCAACGCCGGGAGCACCGTTGCACCGTCGACTCCGGTCATCAACTGTTGAAGTGCTGCGAATTCGACATCGGCTGATGTCGCAAGGTTTCCTCGGCCCGCAACCACGACAACTGGGCCAGATGAAAGTTGCGCCTGCACGTCGGCATCAGCAAGCGTCGCCGAAATTGCCGAACCCGCATCGCCGGCACCGTGGCGAATCGAGCGCCATGCATGGCGGGTGAGCCCACTACCGGTAGGGGTGAATTCGATGATTCGAGTCGAACCGTTGACGACGGCATCGCGGAGTCGCAGGTACAACACCGGCAATTCCTCTTTAAGGTCGGGTGCCAACAGCACCACCGTTGCCGCAGAGGCCATGTCGCGAATCGTGGCTCTGGGCATGCCAAGAAGGGCAGCGGGCAGGCCATCACCGAGTTGCGGATCGTGACGTTCAATACCGAGCGCGGTGCACAACTGCGCCCACGCCCATGCGTCTTCATTGGTGCCTCGAGCGCCACCGATCACGCCGATTGAGGATGCCCCGGCCGATGCCAGAGACTCGTTCAACAATTCGGTCGTAATCGACATCGCCGCGTTCCACGACGTTGCTTGATGCCCATCAGCAGTCTTGATGAGAGGTTCGGTCACTCGACCCTCAGCGTGAATCGATTCGAAGTTGAAACGACCACGGTCGCAGAGCCAGCCCCAGTTCACGTCATCGTTGTCGATGCCCTGGTAGCGAAGCACACGATCGCGACTCGAATGCACAGAAATTTCGCAACCGACCGAACACGACGTGCATGTGCTGTTCGCCTGTTCGAGGTCCCACGGTCGAGCCTTGAAGCGGTAGGGCTTCGCGGTGAGGGCACCGACCGGGCAGATCTGGGCTGTGTTACCCGAAAAGTGAGATGAGAACGGCTCATCGGGATACGTCATCACCTGGGTCGCATTACCGCGCTCAACGAAATGAATCAGCGGGTCGCCAGCGACTTCATCTGCGAATCGTGTACAGCGATCACAGAGCACGCACCGCTCACGGTCGAGCATGATGAGCGACGAGATATCGATCGGCTTCTCGTAGTGGCGCTTTTCTTCGATGTATCGGCTCTCGCCAGGACCATGACTAAAGGCCTGGTCTTGCAGTGGGCATTCGCCACCTTTGTCGCACACCGGGCAATCGAGCGGGTGGTTTGCAAGCAGCAACTCGAGGATTCCCTCCTGTGCCTGCTTTGTTGTGTCCGATTCGGTGTCGACCGTCATGCCCGGCGACACCGGAACCATGCACGAGGGCTGCAACATCGGTCCGCGACCGGTGTCGATTTCGACGAGACACTGGCGACACATGCCGACCGATGACATCCGAGGGTGGTAGCAGAACCGAGGAATGAATTCGCCCGCACGTTCGGCAGCCGCAATCACCATCTCCCCTGGCTCGGCCGAGATGGTCTTGCCGTTTACGGTGATTTCAACGGACTGCTCGCTCATGACCCTGCTCCAACCGCGGTGACTGGAATGCGAGACCGTGTTCGAGACGGTGCGACCCGGGCTTCAAATTCTGAACGGAACAGTGTCAATGCCGAGTGCACAGGCACATACGCCGATGGCCCCACGAAGCAGATCGTCGTCATCTTGTAGGGGAACGGGGTTGCTTCGAGTTGGAGGTCAGCACTTGCTGCGTGAGGCATATCACCCGGGCAAATCGACCCACCTACTTCGAGCAAAAGATCGAGGTCGTCGGTTGTTCCGGTGCCTTCAACGACTCGTTCGAGAATGCGCATCAGCCATGTTCCGCCCTCACGACAGGGAACGCATTTGCCGCAGGACTCGTGCGCGTAGAACTTCGTCAACGTCAGTGCTGCCGCAGGAATGTCGGTGGTGGAATCCATCACCATGATCGCACCTGAACCAAGCATTGAGCCGGCTGCTCCGACGAGACGTCCTTCGAAGGGAAGGTCGAGTTGATCGGGCAGGAACCATGGTGCCGAACCGCCACCTGGCACGAACGCTTTGAGATCGTTGTCGTCACGGATGCCCTGACAGAACTCTTCACCGTAGAGAAGGTCTCGGAACGTCGTCGTTCCGTTGATGATCTCATACACGCCGGGGCGACGAACGTGGCCTGACACCGCCACCATGCGGGTGCCCGGTGATGACTCGGTTCCAATCGCAGTGTATTCGGCTGCACCATTCGTGGCAATGAACGGAAGGTTCGACAATGTCTCGACATTGTTCACGATGGTTGGCTGACCGTAAAGGCCGATCGCTGCCGGAAAGTACGGCGGCTTCAGCCGAGGCATTCCACGGTTGCCTTCGAGCGACTCGATCAGGGCGGTCTCTTCACCAACCACGTATGCACCGGCTCCCCAGTGCAACACGATGTCGATGCTGAACGATGATCCGAGGATGTTCTTCCCGATATAGCCAGCTGCGTACGCGTCGTTCAACGCTTGGGCAACGCGCTCTTGAGCGAGTGCCATTTCACCTCTGATGTAGAGGAAGCAGCGGGAGAGACCAGCTGCGTAACACGCAATGAGACAACCTTCGATGAGTTGGTGCGGATCACGCTCCATCAGGAGGCGGTCTTTGTAGGTTCCCGGTTCTGATTCGTCACCGTTCACCACGAGGTATCGAGGGAACACTCCTTCGGGGGTGAGCCCCCATTTCACGCCTGCTGGGAACCCGGCTCCACCGCGCCCGAGAAGAGTTGATGAGCGAACTTCTTCATGCATGTCGTGCGGGCTTCGAGCCAGCGCCGAGCGAAGGCCCTCGTACCCACCGGTGGCGAGGTAACGCTCAAGGGTGTGAGAGTCTTCGTGCTGGAACCGTGAGGTGACGATCTTCGGTCTGTCACCGTCGATAAATCCTGGTGCCCAGGGGAATGACGTCATGATGCACCGCCTTCCGCTGATGCTGTGATCCATTCGGGTGGACTCGTGACCTGAGACGGGTCGACTGCCCCCACGCCCTTGTCGGCCGGAATGTGTTGGCGAACGCGAGCGAGGGTGCCATGAGGTGGAATTTCGTCGTCAAGACGACCACTCCGTAGGTCGGAGATGAGTTGACGAACTTCTACCGGCGTTGTCCGGAACCTGTATCGATAATTGACCTGCAGGCAGGGAGCTTCGGTGCACGCAGCCTGGCATTCGGCTCGATGCAGGGTGAACATGCCGTCGTCGGTGGTGCCACCTTCGTGGATGCCGAGTTCTTCTTCTGCGGCGTGCATCAGATCGTCTGCACCCAACAACGCGCACGACATTGTTCCGCATACGTTGATGAGATATTTGCCGACGGGTTCAAATTTGAACATCTCGTAGAACGTTCCGGTGCCAAGCACTTCAGCTGGCGTGACCCCTATGAGTTCTGCGATGTGACGCATCGCTTCATCTGTGACCCATCCATCTTGTTCTTGTGCGATGTGCAACAGCGGGATGAGTGCAGATTTTGCTCGCGGGTAGCGATCAATAATCTCCTTGGCAAGGGTGACATTTTCGTCAGTAAGTCGGGCCATCGTGTTGTCCTCTAGCGGTCCACTTCTCCGAGCACCGGATCAACCGATGAGATGACAGCGACGGCGTCAGCAACGAGACCGCCGCGCATCATGTGTGGGAGACATTGAATGTTGACAAACGAAGGAGCCCGCACGTGCATGCGGTACGGCGTCGGTGAACCATCGCTTGCGATGTAACAACCAATTTCGCCGCGCGGACTCTCGATTGCGACGTACACCTCTCCTTCGGGCACTTTGAATCCTTCGGTGAAGATCTTGAAGTGGTGAATGAGGGCTTCCATCGACTCGTCGATTCGGGCCCGCGGTGGAGGGGTGACTTTCTTGTCTTGAATTCGGTAATCGCCTTCGGGCATCAGATCGAGGATCTGTCGAACGATCCGCATTGATTCACGAATTTCGTTGAGGCGAATTGCATACCGGTCAAACGCGTCGCCATAACTGCCGACGATGAGGTCGAACTCAACTTCGTCATACCGCAGGTATGGGTCGTGGCGGCGAAGATCCCACTCAACACCGGTTGAGCGCAGAATCGGCCCGGTAGCTCCAAGCGCCAACGCTTCGCTCGGGGTAATCACGCCAACACCCTGGAGACGTTCACGCCAGATCGGCTGTCCCGTCATCAACGTGTCGTACTCCTCGAGCCGCTCTGGCAGCATGTCGAGAATTCGCAACACATCGTCACGCCACCCTGGAGGAAGGTCGGCAGCAAGACCACCGGGGCGCACAAAGTTGTGATTCATGCGAAGGCCGGTGACCTTCTGGAAGAACCGAAGGACTTCTTCTCGTTCGCGCCAGCCGTAGATCATCATTGACACTGCGCCAAGGTCCATGCCGTTGGTCGCCATGAACAGCAAGTGGCTGCTCATCCGATTGAGTTCAGACAACAACATGCGCATCCACTGCGCCCGCTCGGGAATGTCGCCATCGATACCGAGCAACTTCTCGGTCGCCATCGAAAACACGAGCTCGTTATTAAGCGGGCTTGCGTAATCCATGCGAGTGACGTTGGTGCCACCCTGCATGAAGGTGAGTTGCTCACCGGTCTTTTCCATGCCGGTATGCAGGTAGCCAATGATGGGCTTGCAGCGAAGAACCGTTTCGCCCTGCAGTTCAAGCATGAGCCGGAGCACGCCGTGGGTTGATGGGTGCGATGGTCCCATGTTGATGACCATCGTCTGGTCCTCATCAGGGTCTTCTGGAAGGTCGCCGAGTTTTGCGGCTTCAGCCTCTGACAACCTGAGAACTGAAGCAACCTCACGAAGGAGTTCGCTGGCAGTCAGCTCAGAACGGGGCCGGAGTTCCTGTGCGCCTTCATCAGATATCAACGTCATGAGGCTGCGCCTTTGAACTGCACGGGAATTGTTCCAACTTGGAAATCTTTGCGAAGCGGATAGCCGTTCCAATCTTCAGGCATCAAGATTCGTGATGGGTCCGGGTGACCGTCAAACTCGATCCCGAACATGTCGAATACTTCTCGCTCCATCGCTTCGGTTCCTGGGTGGAGGTCAAACAGAGTCGCAACCTTCGCCTCGCCTTCGGGCACCTGCACCCGCAGCCGAATTCGACGACGGTGAGTGATATCGAGCAAGTTGACCACCACTTCAAAACGCTCGGCGGTCACGCTCGATGGAAGGGCTCGCTCCATGTGTTCGGAGTAATCGACTGCGGTGAGATCGACACACATTGCGTATCCCTCGTCAGCCAACTGCTTCGCCACATCGAGATAGCGGTCACGATCGACGTGCAAGACAAGTTGCCCACGACTGTCGGACATCGGACAACCGAACATCTCGGGTTCAGGAACCTCAGCTACTTCGCTTGACTCCTCGACGGTCTCATCGGGAGTATCAGACATCTGCCTGTCTCCCGAGCAACACCGGTACGGAGCCAGCGGGGATCTCTTCGACATGGATGTGTGCGCCTCCGCCGTTCTGCTCACGGCGGCGCAAAATTTCGCCTTGCTCGATCTTTGTGTGCAATGTCTCGATTGCGTGAATGAGCGTTTCTGGGGTTGGGGGGCACCCGGGCGCGTAAACATCGACAGGGACGATCTGGTCGACGCCTTGGACGATTGCGTAATTGTTAAACATGCCGCCACTCGATGCACACACACCCATCGAGATGACCCACTTTGGCTCCATCATTTGGTCGTAGACCTGACGGAGAACGGGTGCCATTTTCTGGCTGACACGTCCCGCGACGATCATGATGTCGGCCTGACGAGGTGAAGCGCGGAACACTTCCATGCCAAACCGGGCGATGTCGTAGTGCGCAGCGCCGGACGCCATCATTTCGATTGCGCAGCACGCAAGTCCGAAGGTCGCTGGCCATGATGAACGAGAGCGAGACCAGTTCACGAGGTCTTCGAGTCGACCGGTGATGACGTTGTGGCTGATTCCGCCTAACCCGTCATTGATTACGTCGTCAATCGCCATGTTTGCTCGCTTTATGCCGCTTCGGTGGAGTCGTCGGCTGCATCGCGAGCCTCAAGGCCTACACGGCGAACCGTTGTCGACGCTGAGCGATCAGGAGAGACCATTGATGCGTCGAATGAGAGATCTCGGTAGCGCTGAAGCGGACCCCAGTCGAGTCCCCCACGGGCCACTTCGTACACAAATGTCAAAAAGAACACCACCGAGAACCCGATGATGGCCCACAACCCGTACATGCCAAGCGCCCCACGCTCGACGGCATACGGATACAAAAAGATGATTTCAATGTCGAACATGATGAACAGCATCGCGACGACAAAGAATGAGACCGGAAAGCGCTCTGGCGGCTCACGGCTGGGGATAATTCCGCATTCGTACGGCGCTTCCTTCGCAATCGATGGTCGATTTGGTGCGAGCAGTCGAGATGCGACGAGGCTCAACACTCCAAACAGGAGCGCCAGCACCATAAGAACGACGATGGGGAGATATTGAGCCATAGGAAGGGTGTTGGTCGGCCCTACCGACTATCCAGCGGTAAGTTCAGCTTTACGGGCAAGGTTTTCAGCAACGATGCGGTCACGTCGATGCAACATCCACGCTAGCGCAAGGAACACAATTGTTGATCCGATCGTGATCATTGCGGCCGGCTCTCGGCGGGAACCAAGATCACGCAACATGTAGACATATTGCGATTCCTGGGTTGGATCAACCTCTGGCGCAGATGGTGCACGCCCAGGTTCGGTTCGCAACGGAATATATGGCGCGACTTCTACCACCGTGTAGTACGGCTTATGGAAGAACGCGATTTGGTCAAGAGCGTCTTGACCGAAGATCTTCGGGTAGGCCTCACCACCAATTTCAAACACGTTCGTCACCTTGAACGAGCCGGCTTCAAATGCGTCTTCTTCTTCTAAGAACACGGTTGCCGAGGCTGCTGCCTGCCCGAATGCAGGTTCTGAGTCAGCGAGCACTCGCCATTCTTCGCTCACGAAACCATCGAATACCACTTCGTTGATGTCGGCTGGCACAGCCAGGCCGTCGAGTGGGAGACGGTTTTCGAGCACTCCCGCCTGATACAGGTCACCTGCATCTTGGATCACGGTGCGGCCAGGCACTTGTACCCACGCGGGGTCAGCGCCTTTCAAACCGATGCCGTAGATCCACCAAATACCGCCCATGAGCGCCATCCATCCGGCCAAACCACAGAGAGCGACAAGGAAGCCAAGGCGAGCACCGATGTTGGTGCCGAGAATCAAATAGACCGAGCCCATGAACGCAACGGTTCCGAGAATGACGGTGAGTACACCGCGAAGTTCGGGCTCCCAGTTGATGGCAAGTAACGCTGCAGACATCACAGTCCCCTTACGTAATCGACGACTGCTTCGATCTGTTCATCGGTCAGCATCGCACCGAATCCTGGCATGCGACCACTTCCCTGACCCTGGATGCCGTACTTGGCTCCATAGTTTGAGCCGTTCTTGATGAACGAGATCATGTCGGCTTCATTTGGGAATGCGGAGGCAGCCTTGCCGCCGGTGAGATTCCAACCGAAAGCACCTTGACCGGTGACCCCTGGGTCGCCCCAGCTCCAACCTGGAGTGTGACAGCGTGCGCAGCTGTACGCCCCGCTTCCGAGGTCGAGGTTAAACAGCGCCTCGCCGTACGAGCCGTAGGTTCCATCATCGACCAACTGCCATGCGCGGGTGTCGATATCACCTTGAATGTCGGCTGGGAGGTTGCCTGATGGGCAACTCTGTGGGTCGTCTTCGCCGACACCACAGTTTTCACGAGGGATCTGAATTGAGTGAAGGTACGAGATCAATGTGTCGATCTGCTGATCGTTCATTGGTCCGCCACCAGCGACACCCCATGGGCTCATCGGTGAGAAGGGCCGACCGTACACGAGGATGAATTTCACTTCTTCTTCGTCGAATCGGTAGAAGATGTTGTTGAGGGCTGGAGCCTTCCAGTTGACCGCTTCGACCTCACCGGTTACCGGGTCGGTCACGTTCCATGCGGCCTCGCCACCGGCGCCGGCATAACCGCCGTGGCATCCAGCGCAGTTGAAGCCACCTTCAGCGGTTGGTGCGAAGAGACGTTCGCCCCAATCAACAAAAATTTCTTCCTGAGCTTCGACCGCACCGGCTTGACGTGCTGGTTCGAATACCCAGTAGAGAGGAAGTGCGATGACGATCACAATGAGCAAAAGAACGCCGACGAACTGCACCATTTCAAGACGTCGGCCTTCGAGAACTTCGTCGTCAACGTACTGCTTACGGTTGGGTGCGAGCTCAATTTCAGAACCGAGTTCTTCGCGCGCTGACCGTCCGTTGAGGACGGCGTACACGATGAAGCCCGCCGTCACGACGATGAGTAGCACCCATGCGATCGAAGTAGTGGTTAGTGCGATCATCAGTGGTCACTTGCTCCCACGCAGTGAGGTCCCTCAGCTTCTTGCCCGGTGGTGTTCACACCGATCGGCACGCCCTGAACGAACGTTCCGGTATCGACAGTGACATCGCCTGAAGCCGAGAACTCCAATGGGAAGTGGTCCATGCCTCGCGGAGCCGGGCCACCCTTCTTCTCGCCAACACGGTTGTACTGCGAACCATGACAGCCGCATTCAAACCACTGGCTTGAGGTGCACTGCGGAACACGGCAACCGAGGTGAGGGCACTTCTGGTACGAAGCGATCAAGCCCCGGCGCATTCCAACAAGAACTGATTCTTTGTAGACACCCTCGGCCTTTGCGACTGCGTCGACCGGATATTCGGTGATCCACGAGCGGGCTTCTGGCGCATAAAAGAACCCTTGGCCCTGACGGATACCGGAAATGATGTCGTCATAACGACCAATCGGTACCTTGCCGCCGAAACCGCCGGTCTTTGTTGGCCACAAGAAGCCGACAAACGATGCTGCAGCGAATGCGCCGATACCGGCGCTCATCAGTGAGATCGTCGCACGGTTGAAGAACTGTCGTCTGCTGACGCCAATCGCATCAGGGTCAGCAGGAACGAATGGCTCTGGAGCGAGGTCCTTCGCCGGCATGAGGTCAGTGCCGGCCCGAACTGCAGCGGCTTCGGCTTCGACCTCAGCGCCGGACGATGCTGCTGCTTCGGCTCCTGCAGCTTTGCGGGCGGCACGATCGCGGGCAACGGTTTCGTCGCTGAGGGCTCCTGCGCCTCGGACGTCGCTGCGGCGGGCAAGTGTCGCGAACGACGCTCCGGCGAGAACGACCAGTGCGATGACTGCGATGAGGATGACTGAAGTTGCGCTCATTTCGACCTCACAACTCGAAGAACAGTCCGTCACGCCATGGAAGCGTGAAGTTGAAGCCAGGACCTCGGAAGAACGAGCCGATCATGACGAGCACTGCCCAGAACATGAGGTGCACAGTCATGAGAGATGTCGCAAACTTGCGATCCTCCGGCTTGTTCGACGGGTTCCGGTCGATGTACGGGGCGAAAATCAGCACGATGATGCCAACTCCGGGGATGGTCACACCAGCCACCATTGGGTGGAACATGGTGAGCAACTCCTGAAGACCCAAGAAGTACCAAGGTGCTTTTGATGGGTTCGGGGTTTGGTTCGGGTTGGAGTGCTGCAGCAACGGAGCGTTCACCCAGATGGAGAACAGGAACGTGAATGCCAGACAGGCGAGAGCAGCTACGAATTCAGCCGCAAGCAAGTGCGGCCATGTGTGCACCTTGTCGACGGGCGTTGCCTTCACCTCTTGAATTGAGCCCGACTTCACGACGGTCAACAGGCGTTGGGTGTGGCCTCCCGGGCCAGCTCCAACCGGAACCCCGCCACCGACGGGGGCGGCAGCGACGGCCTCGGCGGCTCGGTCGGCAACTGCGACGCCGCCGCCCGATGCCTCTGCTCCGCCTTCTGAGCGTGACTTCGCTGATTTTGAGCGCTCCAATAGGTGAGCTGGAATCCGCGAGTCGCCGGCTGCTGCGCCTGCGTCTTCGGCAGGTGCTGCGGCTTCTGCGGCGGGTTCAGCCGCCTTCTCACGAGCTGCTTGTGCTCGCTTCAGTAGGTGTTCTGGAATCTCAGTCATTGGGTCAGCCTCCGATCAGAGCGGTCCACTGATGCCGCCGTCCTTGCGGACACGCCAGAAGTGGATCGCCATGAAAATGACGATGATGAACGGGAAGAACAACACGTGCAACACGTACCATCGGAGCAGGGTTTCTGATCCGATTTCCGCGCCGCCTAGCAACACGAATCTCACCTCTTGTCCAAATACCGGTGTGTACCCCATCATGTTGGTACCCACCGCTACAGCCCACATGGCGAGCTGGTCCCATGGCAATAGGTAGCCGGTAAACGACAACAGCAACGTGAGCGTCAACAAGATGACGCCAATCACCCAGTTGAACTCTCGTGGCGGCTTATACGCACCGTGATAGAAGACTCGAGACATGTGCAAGAACACGGCGAGCACCATGAGGTGCGCTCCCCATCTATGCATATTTCGTACCAAGAGTCCGAATGTCACGGAGGTCTGCAGGTTGGAAATGTCATCCCAGGCTGCAGTTGCTTCTGGCCGGTAGAAGAACATCAAGAAGATGCCCGTCACGGTGAGAAGAATAAAGAGGAAGAAACTCAGGCCACCAAGGCACAGCGTGTAACTGACCTTGACGGCATGGCGCTTCACCTTCACTGGGTGAAGGTGATATAGCACCGAGTTCATAATGACGTATGAACGGTTTCGAGGGCTGTCGGTGTAGCCCTTCCTGAAGATTGACCCGGGACGGAAGATGCTGCTCCAGACCTGTGATCCTTGAACGGAATCAACGGTTTGTTGCACACGCTCTTTCGCAGTGGGGCGGGGGGTTTCGTCGATGATCTTTGCCATGTCGTGATCAGAACCTCATGCCGTAGGCGTAGCCGTGGTTGTTAGTACGGGTATGACTTTCACCAGCAGACGTTGCTGGCCCTGCCTTGCCGAGGATGATGACCCCGGTTGGGCAGCGGTCGACGCAGAGAGCGCATCGGGTGCAGATGTCGTCGTCAATGATGAACACGACATTGTCGGACGGGTCATCTCCGGGGCGTTCAGTTCCTTCTGCCTCGGTGATGGAGTCCGGCTGCACCATATGAATGCACTTCCACGGACAGATATCAACGCAGCCCTCACACATGATGCATTCGGACTGGTCAATATGAATGAATTGCTTTGGCTTGACTGCGCGAGTGAGATAATCCGCGTCAACTTCGACAAGCGTGTACTCATCGGTGTACGGCATCATCGGTGGGTTTGCGTCAGTACGAGCCATTTCCGTTACCTCAGGCCTTCTTCACCAGAGGACGACCATACGAACTGGTTGGAAGTTCCTTCGCGACCGACTCGCCGCGCTTCTGCCACCAGATCCACATGAAGATCAATACGCCGAAGTAATAGGCGTGCAAGACCACAACAATGATGTCGCGGATCGCTTCGTATTGCAGAGTGAATGGGAACCATCCGTCAAAGGCTTGGGGCTTCAAGATGCCTCCTGGCCCGAAAATGATTTTGCTGCGGTCCCAACCGAGGTCTTTGTCGGCATGGTCAATCCACTGGTGTGGGACGATGCCGAAGGCGAGGAACATCACTCCGAATGCGTACACCGAACCCACCATGGCTTCGCCCCATGAGGTCGGTGTGCCAACTGGACGACGGCGGCCATACGGAATAACTGCAAAGGTCAAAATGTTGGACGCGATGAATGACACCAAGAACGCCGTGTTCATTCCCGGCCACTCAAGAACGTTCCAGTTAAAGGCGAACATCTCGCTCCTTATGCCTTTCCGTTGATCGTGCTCTGTGAAAGCACTACCCGCAGAGACTGTAGTCGCGCTGGCGTCCGAAACTCCTATTCCCAGAGCACGGTTGTCAGCGAGGTCCCCTACATTCTGGCACCACTCACCCCGACTCACGTCAGGTTGTGCATAAGTTCATTGCGAAGAATCTGAACTCATGGGTCGAAGATTCACGCGTTCGACCATTCGCCGTCTATCGTGTGAGCGTGACTGAGATTCCAGAGCATCTCCTTCAGCGCAGTCGCGAACGTCGCGCTGCGCTCGGTGGAGGCGACGCATCCCCAAGCGCCCCCGCAGAGACCACCAGTTCGTCGTCGGCTCCCGTTCCTGCTGAGGCAGCTGCACCATCTGGTCCAGCACCTCGAGCAGCTGCACCGGAGGCCGCAGCGCCTCCTCCCCCGAAGCCAGATTCCTTCGTCGTCTCGAAGTATCGCTCACGCAAGAAGGTTCCGGGTTGGGCGATGGCGGGGCTCGCTCTTCTTCCGATTTGGATGTTTATGTATGTTCGTTCGGTGACCGCTCAAGCCGAGGAGGCCTCTGGACCTCTCGCAATTGGTGCAGAGCAGTACGCAACGTGCGCCGGATGCCACGGTGGAAATGGCCAAGGTGGAGTGGGCTATCAGTTCTCCGAAGGTGAAGTACTGAAGACGTTCCCAAATATCGAAGACCAACTCCGCTACGTCTTGTACGGAACCGGTGCGTACAACATCGCTGGTGTCGTGAACTACGGCAACCCTGACCGCGAAGGTGGTCCGCACCTCACTGGCGAGCGGGGCGTCATGCCCGGATTCGCAGGGGCGATCACCGACTACGAGCTTCTTGGGGCAGTCTGTTACGAGCGTTATTCGCTCGGTGGCGCAGACCAAGATGGCGACTATGCCGAAGAGTTCGAAAAGTGGTGCGCTGAAGAGTCAGAAATCTTCGTTGAGTTGCAGGCAGGTGCTGCTCTCGCATCGATCCACGAAACCCACGAAGGCATCATCGAAATCGGTGACGGTCCCGCAGATGGATCACCTCCGATGATGATGGAGGGCTAAGACGGCAACGTCGCCCTCCTCGCACCACGACGTCCTCGTCATCGGCGGCGGGCCCGCTGGTGCTTCTGCCGCAATTTCGATTGCCTCGAGAGGTCATTCAGTTGTCCTCGTCGAACAACGTGTTCCTTCACCTGCGTCTCACCGCTCATGGCTGGTAAACCACCAGGCACACCGCGACCTCCTGAGCGCTGGTGTGGTTATTGATGGTCACGCTGTCGATTCGGTTCGGTTTACCCACCGAACACGCCTGACCGAACGCCATCTCCGATCTGGGAGCGCCATTGTCATGCGACAGGACGAGTTATTTTCCTCGTTGCGCCAACGATGCCGGGAGCTTGGTGTCGTCGTCCACGAGGAAACTCGGGCGACGAGTCCGATCATCGAGAGAGGGTTTCTGCGCGGTGCCGCATGCGACGACGCTCGTGAACTGCTAGCTGAATATTCGGTCATCGCAGATGGGGCGAACAGCACATTTGGTCGAGCCCTCGGTACATACCGTCGCCGTGACCTTCCATATCTCGTCGCAGTAAACGGTGCCTGGAGTTCCCCATCGGCACATGAACCCAACATCAGTGTCGACCTTGGTCTCGTTCGCGCCGATGGCCGACCATTGGCCGGCTACGGATGGGTGATCCCAGATGGGCACGGAGCAGTCACGGCAGGTGTCGTCGTGCCGTCAACCGTGCGAGATGTTGAATCGATCAACTTGCAACAGGTGTTGGTGCAGATGGTGTCGTCGATCGGCCACGAGTGGGGACTCGATGCCGACTCGCCACTCGAACTCGGTCGTGACCGTCGACTTCCAGTCGGCGGTTCAGTAGGCCCAGTCCTCGGGCCGACATTCATCGTCGCCGGCGATGCCGCATCAACCGCTGACCCTCTCAGTGGCATCGGGGTTACTGGCGCACTCATGTCGGGCCTGCTCGCCGGTGACGTTGTTGCCAACGCTGTCGATGAGGGAGCCTCTGCCCCATTGCAGCGCTACTCGGCTGATCTCAAGGCTGCATTTGGGCGGCGGCAACGACTCGGCAGATTCGTACTTCCCGTGCTCGGTCACCCTGCAGGGCGCTACCTACTTCCCTTCGCAGCCCGATCCCGCACTGCCGCTGACCTACTGCTGCGATCGACGTTCGACATCTCACTGCCAAACCCGTTATCGAAGTGAACGACGCCTCAGGCGGTGGGTGAAAGAACGGTCTCGAGAAGCGCTGCCGGCGCTGCTCTCAACGCTTCAGTCGCACGTCCGTCTGGGAACTGTTCAGCGGCAGCCATTGCCGACTCGACAAACGTCTTCGCAATTGTGCAGGCAGCCTCCACCCCTCCGGACCCTCGCACAATCGTGAGTGCTTCAACTCGCTGGCTCTCGTCGAGGGTTTCACCGAGGAGTTCATGGAGTCGATCTGCCGCCGAGCCACCGTTCGCCAAGGTGCACAACACGGGCAGGGTGTAGACCCCAACCTGCATGTCATGGCCAGCTTGTTTCCCGAGTTTCTCGTCGGTCGAGACGATGTCGAGCACGTCATCGATGATTTGAAAGAGCATTCCGAACGAGTCGCCATACTCGGTGAGAGCATCGATTACCGTTCGGTCAAGGCCAGCAACAATTCCACCTACTCGAGCTGAGGTTCCATACAGCGAGGCTGTCTTGCCTCTGATCGACGCAAAGTAGCTCTCGTTCGTTCGTGTCGGGTCGTAGGTGGTTCGAAGTTCTTCGATCTGTCCTTCACATAGCCATGCGATGGTCTTGGCGAGGAGGCCGGCGACTTCGGTGCCAAGAGATGCTGCGATCTCAGACGCCCGAGCGAGCAAAAAGTCTCCGGCAAGAATCGCTTGCAGGTTTCCCCACTTCGCGTTGACAGTTTCTACCCCTCGGCGTGTTGGGGATTCGTCCATGACGTCGTCGTGGTAGAGAGATCCGAGGTGAACGAGCTCACACGACACCCCACCTCGAACAACATCTTGCGAGATAGTGCGGTCGCCGAGAGCACCTGCAACCATCGTCAAAACCGGGCGCAGCCGTTTGCCGCCGGCGACAATGAGATGCTGCGCAAGCTCGGTGAGATGCTCATCGGAGGTCTGGACAGCCGAAATAAGTTCGTCCTCGATCCGCTGGCGCTCAGAGCCGAGCACCTCGATCAGCGGGAAGACAGATTCGGCCACGACCGCAGGTTACGCCCTCATCTGTGTCTTCGGTAACACCTGCGCGATCATCGTCGCTTCGTTCGGCTAGACGCCCCCAGCCACCGGTAGGATGGAGAAACGAAACGGACCGGAAAGGCGGATCATGTTCGAACGCTTCACTGACCGAGCCAGGCGGGTTGTTGTCCTCGCGCAAGAGGAGGCCCGCCTCCTTAACCATGCCTACATCGGCACCGAGCACATTTTGCTCGGACTCATCCACGAGGGCGAAGGTGTCGCCGCAAAGGCACTCGAGAGCATGTCAATTTCTCTCGAAGCTGTCCGAAATCAGGTCGAAGAAATCATTGGTCAGGGTGGCTCATCTCCATCGGGCCACATCCCGTTCACGCCTCGGGCAAAGAAAGTCCTTGAACTTTCTCTTCGTGAAGCTCTACAACTTGGCCATAACTACATCGGCACCGAGCACATCCTCCTCGGACTCATTCGAGAAGGTGAAGGAGTTGCTGCACAAGTGCTCGTCAAGTTGGGTGCCGACCTTTCTCGTGTGCGCCAACAGGTCATTCAACTGTTGAGCGGATATCAGGGCTCAGGCGGCGGACAGTCAAGTCAGTCTGAGTCAGGTGGCCAGGCGGCTGGCGTTGGCGGCTCGTCGAAGTCAGAGGGAGACGACAAAAACAGTCAGATCCTCGATCAGTTCGGTCGCAACCTCACCCAGATGGCCCGTGAAAATGCGCTCGATCCGATGATCGGACGTTCAACTGAACTCGAGCGGGTGATGCAGATTCTTTCCCGCCGCACGAAGAACAATCCGGTTCTCGTTGGCGAACCCGGAGTTGGCAAAACCGCCATTGTTGAGGGTCTCGCCCAACGCATCGTGAACGATGAGGTTCCTGACACGCTTCGCAATAAGCAGCTCTACACCCTTGACCTCGGCTCTCTCGTCGCCGGTTCGAGGTACCGTGGCGACTTTGAAGAGCGCTTAAAGAAGGTGTTGAAAGAGATCAACACCCGCGGCGACATCATTTTGTTCATCGATGAGATTCACACGCTTGTCGGTGCGGGTGCCGCAGAAGGCGCTATCGATGCGGCGTCGATTCTCAAGCCGATGCTCGCTCGTGGAGAACTGCAGACCGTTGGCGCAACAACGCTCGATGAATATCGCAAACACATTGAGAAAGATGCTGCTCTTGAGCGCCGTTTCCAGCCGGTCAAAGTTGAAGAACCGACGCTGTCGCACACCATTGAAATTCTCAAAGGCGTTCGTGATCAGTACGAAACTCATCACCGGGTGACCATCACCGATCAGGCCATCGTCGCAGCTGCGAATCTCGCTGATCGCTACATCTCTGACCGTCACCTTCCCGATAAGGCTATTGACCTTATCGATGAAGCGGGCTCACGTCTGCGCATCAAGCGCATGCAGACGCCACCTGATCTTCGAGACATCGAACGTCGGCTGGATGAAGTGCTTCGCGAAAAGCGCACCGCAGTCGAAGAGCAGCGCTTCGAAGATGCCGGAGCACTCCGTGATCAAGAGAAGGCCCTCCTTGAAGAAAAGGCGGCGAAAGAATCTGAAGTGAAGGCATCTGGCGTCGATCTCTTCGATGAGGTTGACGAGGAAGCAATCGCTGATGTGTTGTCGATGTGGACCGGCATCCCGGTGTACAAACTCACCGAAGAAGAGACGCAGAAGCTGCTTCGCATGGAAGACGAACTCCACAAGCGAATCATCGGCCAACACAATGCGGTCTCTGCTGTGAGTCAGTCGATTCGTCGTACCCGTGCAGGTTTGAAAGATCCGAAGCGCCCAAGCGGATCATTCATCTTCCTTGGACCAACCGGTGTTGGTAAGACCGAATTGGCGAAGACATTGGCCGAGTTCTTGTTCGGAGATGACACGGCGTTGATCACGCTCGACATGTCCGAGTACATGGAGAAGCACACGGTAAGCCGTCTCGTTGGCTCACCCCCTGGATACGTCGGCTACGAAGAAGGCGGACAGCTCACCGAAGCAGTGCGTCGTAAGCCATTCTCGGTTGTTCTCTTCGACGAGATCGAGAAGGCTCACCCCGACGTCTTCAACACGTTGCTACAGATTCTTGAAGAGGGTCGCCTCACCGACTCGCAGGGTCGCTCAGTTGACTTCCGCAACACGGTGCTCATCATGACCTCAAACCTCGGCACGCAAGATCTGCGCAAAGCAAATGTGGGCTTCACTCTCGACGACTCAGCAATGTCGTATGAGCGCATGAAGGAAAAGGTCAACGACGCTCTCAAGCAGCATTTCCGCCCAGAGTTCCTCAACCGCATCGACGAGACCATCGTGTTCCACGAACTCGCTAAAGAAGAGGTTGTTCAGATGGTCGATCTGATGCTTGCCCGTCTTGCTGGGCAGCTTGAAGATCAGGGCATCGGCATCGAACTGACGCAGTCGGCGAAAGAACTGCTTGCAGATCTCGGCTATGACCCACAGTTGGGTGCTCGCCCACTTCGTCGAGCCATCCAGCGCCATATCGAAGATGAGCTCTCAGAGAAGATCCTCTACAAACACTTCAGCGCCGGACAAATCATTGTGATCGACACTGTCGAAGACGAAGAGCGCGAAGGTTCGTTGACGTTTTCGTTTAATGCGGTCGAAGGTTTCGTTCCGCCGTCGTCGGTTGAGTTGGCGGCAACGGCGTCAAACGACGACGCGCAGCCTGACGCTCCTTCGGCCGAGTAGTTACCTCTCGCCTACTCGTTCAACAAGGTTGAACAGGCCGGCGGTAAGCATGACGAGCACTGTGGCGGGAGCGAGCACCACACCGATGGTTGCCGTCTGAAGTAGCACGCTGATTGAACGTCGTACCGTCGATTTGCGTTTCCACATGGTCGCAAATCGAACAGCCAAGTAGATGAGATACCGGCGAACGGCCGATACCTGGTCGGCTCGCATCAAATCACGAAAGACGTCATCGGCCGCCATCCGGTTGTGCACCGGTGGGTTGCTCGAGTCAAGAGCGTGGATGAGCCAGTCATGCACGATGGCAGCGCGTAGATGTTGGCCTGTTCGACCAATCAGCCATACAAATGGCCACGGCACAGAAGCAAGGTCTGATGCAAATCGATGTTCGCCTGTTGGGATGACTCGTTCGCCAAATGAGGGGTGTCGCACGGTGAGCGCTTCAAGAGGAATGAAGATTTCTTTCCCGTCTCGAATGTGGTGCTCAAGAACAAGGCGACCGTCGATACCGCAACTCATCTCTTCGATGTTGCCAGAAACGACCGACGTGGAACATGGGTTTTCAGCCTGCCATGATGTGATGAGTGCAGTTCTTGAAATCGGCCCGCCTTGTGCTTCTTGCGTCACTAACGCTCGTTCTCGCTGCGTGCCAACTCAACGTCGATATCGCTGTGTCGATGTCTGCGAATGGTTCGGGCTCGGTGAGCGTTCGTGCAGTTGCCGATCAGGCGCTGGTTGAGGCGGCACCGTCTATTGCGTCGCAAGTACTCGTTGACGATTTGCTTGAGGCCGGTTGGCTCGTCGATGGCCCCTCCCCGACCGATGACGGTGGGGTGGTGATGGTGCTCGCTCACAACTTTTCGAACGCGGAAGAACTTGCGTTGATCCTCGGATCGATCGGGCCTCCTCTTTCTGATGTGACCGCTCGTCGTGATGTAACCCGTGATGCTCTCGACAATGTGATTGCTGCGGAAAACTCGGTGTCAGCAAATCTCGGCCTCGTTGACGGGTTCAACGACTTTTCAGACAGTGACCTCAGTGCTCTGCTCGGCGGAACACCATTTGGTGATGTGCTCGAAGGACGCTCCCCGTCAGATGTGATGACATTCGATATTTCGATTGCGATGCCTGAAACCAGTGCCGAAGGTGGCGAACGTATCGAGATGTGGAGTGCTCCCCTCGATGGTTCAACAGCGAGTCTCGAGATGACCACTCGTCAGACCACCGATAACCCCACCACGTTGACAAGTCGCATTTCGACAGCTCTCGGCTACCTCCTCGTGGCATGGATTGCCGTATCGGCCATCTTCATCTCATGGGTTGTTATTGCACGGCGTCGCCGCGCTCAACAGCATCATGCTGGCTAATCTCATAGTTCGTGAGCGATGAAACCGGAACCCCGTCGAACGATCTCGATATAGATCAGATCGCCGCCGAACTCGACAACGTGGCAACCGCCCTCACACGACTCAGCGACGGTACCTACTGGACCGATGAAGTCACCGGAGAAGAATTGCCCGCCGAGGTACTTGCTGCTGACCCGACGCGGCGTCGACTCTCGTGATCGACATTGTTGACCTCCATCGGCGATGCCTACTGGGTAGCGCTGAAGCACAATCGTGGTCCGACCGCTGTGCATCTGATGCGCGTTCGAATGAGCCGGGGCCTGGTCAGCGCTTTGCAATCGTTGCCACGCACGCCCTCGACAACATCACCGCTCTGTGGCAGTCGCGGCTTCCGTCGATTCCCCACGACGACAGCGCGTCGGTCGTGCCACGTGATCGAACACACGTTGGTGACTACCTCAACGAGCTTCGCGCCGACGTCACCGAACTCGAAAACGCCACCGACCCTGATGTTGACCCGTCGACGAAGCGGATGTGCCGACGAATTGCATGTGAAGTAGATCTTCTTCTCGAAGAAGCCAACCGACTCGGAGTTGACCTGTGACGATGCGGCGTGTCGAAGTCGCCCCAGGCGTTGAACTCGACGTCAGAGATGAAGGTTCGGGTGAAAAGGGTGTAGCGGTGTTGCTCCACGGATTTCCTGAGTCGTCGCATTCGTGGCGCCACCAAGTGCAACCACTTGTTGCGGCTGGGTGGCGAGTGCTCGTTCCAGATCAGCGGGGGTATGCGAGTTCAAGTGCTCCTTCAGAAATTTCTGCCTACCGTGGCGACGTCCTCGCAGACGATGTGATCGCCCTGCTCAACGACATCGATGCCGATGATGCCGTCATCATCGGTCACGACTGGGGAGCGATCGTCACGTGGCATGTCGGACAGCGTCACCCATCCCGCTGTCGAGCCCTCATCGCTGCGAGTGTTCCTTATACGCCGTGGCCGGTTCATCCGATTGAGAATTTGCAGGCGGTGCACGGCGACGAGTTTTTCTACATCCTCTACTTCCAAGCTCCGGGCGTTGCTGATGCAGAGCTCAATGCTGACCCGCAACGCTTTCTGCTGTCGATTGCACATATGGCTTCTGGAGATGGCATGCGATCACTCGTCGGCGGCCCTCTTCCCGCTGAAGGCACACGACTGACCGACTATTTCGAGCACATGATCGGTGGACGAATTGAGGCCTGCCCATCGTGGATGACGAGCGACGACCTAGCGGTGTACACCGAGCAGTTCACGACAAGTGGATTCACCGGACCGATCAACTGGTATCGCAATCTCGATGCCAACTACGACATTTTTGATCCGATCGGGGCAGCACCGCTCACGATGCCAACCTTTTTTGTTGCCGGTGACCTCGATCCGGTCATTCTTGGTCGACCTGAATATCTCGGTCGCATGTCATCAGAACTTCCGAATCACCGAGCGACAGAACTCATCGAAGGCATCGGGCATTGGGTGCAGCAGGAAGCTCCTGAGGCGTTCAACCAGATCGTGCTTGACTGGCTCGACTCGCTCTGAGATACGCCTGCTGCTCGAGCGGATGTTGCCAGTAGGCGCGGCGGTCAACTGCCGCCCACAAAGACGTCGATCGGTCACCTGAGATTCTTCTGCGAAGCCAACCGGCTACTGCAACAGGTGCCATGATCGCCATCCAGCCGAGGTAGACGATGGGAAAGAACGGTCCCATGAGTCGTGATTGCCAGACGTGCACATCTTCATGGTCGGTGACGAGGCGCCGGCGGCTCTCGTCGGACGTATCGCCAGCACCAGACACCACATTTCCGACTGTGACTGCAAAGTTTCGGCGAACGACAAAACCCCGGCTGTACACATGCCGATTCGACCTCTTGCTCAACGACTCGTCGTATTCACCGGGGGTGAGCATCCCGACCAGTTGAGGCACGAGCGACGCCGCAGTCGTTACGAGTGCCCAGGTTGAGTCGAGGACGAACGCCACGCGACCTTTGCGTGATGTCCATTCGTATATCTGCCGGAAGCCAGATATCGCTCCGTTGGTAGCGGCAACAGCAGCGGCTGGACCGCTCAGGCCTACGATCGTGCCGGCCCCGGCACCGAGTGCCGCACCGACCGCACCTACTGCAGCGGCTTCAAGAACTCGTTCGTTCACCGATCGCGCATTTTTG
>CALCBR010000016.1:0-3024 GCA_937897105.1 uncultured Acidimicrobiaceae bacterium
ATCGATGGCAAGCGGTACTCGTGCCCGGGTGACTTCGCCATTGTTGAAGATGACGGTTCGATCACGCTGCTTGGGCGGGGCTCGGTGTGCATCAACACGGGTGGTGAAAAAGTGTTCCCCGAAGAAGTCGAAGAGGCACTCAAAACCCACCCGTCTGTTCTGGATGCGGTCGCAGTCGGAGTTCCAGATGAAAAATTCGGTGAAGCGGTCACGGCCGTAGTTGAGCCGCATGATGGTGCAGTCGTCGACGGAGGTGAGCTCATCGCGCACGTCAAGCAGACGCTCGCTGCGTATAAAGCGCCAAAACATGTGGTCGAAGTTGACACCATTGGCCGAGCAGCGAATGGAAAGGTCGACTACAAGCGCCTTAAGGGCCACGCCTCTGATGTGTTGGGTCTGAGTTCGTAATCTGTCGACATGCCGGCACGAATTACTGCTTACGACTGGATCGCTCATCACAACGCCAATCGGGCGTCTCGACGAGCCATTGTCGACCTCGAATCTGGTCGAACATTGACCTATGGCGATCTTCACCAACGAATTGATGGGCTCTCTGCGCATCTCCAAAGTGTCGGGGTAACAAAAGGTGATCGTGTGGCGCTATTGGCACACAACGGTCCCGAATATTTCGACCTCCAATTCGCCGGAATGCGTATCGGTTCAATTGCTGTGTTGTTGAACTGGCGACTGACGGTCCCAGAACTCGAATTCATCGTTGGCGACTGCACGCCAAGCGTGCTCATCTACTCGCCCGAATTCGCGGATACCGCACAAGAACTCGCATCTCGATGCGGAGTCACCACCCTGATTCCAATTGATGATGACTACGAAGCAATCGTCTCCTCGGGAGCGTCTCCCGAGACCTGTCTTGTCGAGCATGATGACCCAAGCACCATCATGTACACCTCGGGCACAACGGGCCACCCAAAGGGAGCGATCATTACGCACGGCATGACGTTCTGGAACTGCGTCAACTTAGGTATTCCGGCTCGAATCACCCCAGAGACTGTGCAGCTCGTGATCTTGCCGCTGTTCCACACCGGCGGACTCAACTGTTACTCCAACCCCGTGCTTCACGCCGGTGGACGGATCGTCATTGCCCGCACCTTTGAACCCGGCGAAGCACTTGGCATCATCGGCGACCCCGCCCACGAAGTCACGCACTTCTTTGGTGTGCCGGCGCCGTATCAGTTCATGATGCAGCATCCTGACTTTGAAACGACCGATCTCTCGCGGCTTCAAGTAGCAGGCGTCGGTGGCGCCCCATGTGCGCTCGCCATCATGGAACGCTGGGCAGAATGCGGCGTCGAACTCATGCAAGGCTTCGGCATGACCGAGACAAGCCCCGGAGCGATCTTCCTCGATCCAGCTGATGCGATGCGCAAGATCGGATCAACCGGAAAAGAACTCCTGCACACCGAGGCGCGCATCGTGAATGAAGACGGCGAAGAGGCCGGACCAAACGAAGTTGGAGAACTTTGGGTTCGTGGACCGCACATCACCCCCGGATATTGGAACAGGCCCGACGCAACCGCCGAGGCGTTCGCTGACGACTGGTTGCGCACAGGCGACGCAGCCAAGCGTGACGACGAAGGGTTTTATTACATCGTTGATCGCTGGAAAGACATGTACATCTCGGGTGGCGAAAACGTCTACCCAGCCGAAGTTGAGAACGTGGTGTATCAATTGCCAGGAATCGTCGAGGCAGCGATTGTTGGTGTGCCCGATCCGAAATGGGGAGAGTCCGGTGTCGCCGTCGTGGTGCTTGCGCCCGATTCAGATCTTGACCAGGCGACGTTGATTCAGCATTGTGTTGAGCGGCTTGCGAAGTTCAAGGTTCCGGCTCGTATGCATGTGATTGACGAGTTACCGCGCAATGCCACCGGCAAGGTGCTCAAGCGCGAGTTGCGGGTGATGCTCGCCGGAGAAGATTTGCCGGCAATTAGTTGAGCCTTACGGCAACAACGGTGGAGCCGAATAGCCGCCGGTGACCGACTCGACAAGCCGAGCGAACTCGAGTGTTGTCCGATCGCCCATGAACGGGCCGACGATCTGAAGGCCAACTGGAAGCCCTGAGGGTGTGCGGCCTGCGGGCACGACGGTTGCAGGGAGATAGACGTAACCAAATTGGGTTGTCCAGGCAATCAAGTCGGCATACGGCCGGGTTATTCCATCGACCTCGAGGGTTCGCGTGTAGAGGTTTCCGCCGTCAATGTGCTCAAACGCGGCAATGAACGCAGTAGGTGCCAGCACGATGTCGTAATTGCGGAAGAACATCTCCCAGCTGCGTCGGCGTAGTTCTCGCTGTTCTGACATGAGTAGCCAATCACGGTGCCGAATCGTGCTCGCCCGAGCCCGCATTGCCATCGTGGGATCAGCATCTTCGCTGCGCTCGAGCAGTCGCTCGTACTCTTCATCGGTGCGACCCGGAGAGGTGGCTGAAGAGACGAGTGGCATTCCAATCGAATACACATCGCCAAATTCATGATCGGGGCGGGCATTGCGATCTACCTGTACCCCAGCGGTTTCGAGAGCCCTCACCGCAGCCTCGAGCACGATCGCAACATCGTCTGACACTGGGCATGCGGGATCGTCAAGCCATGCGGCTACCCGCAGTTCACGTGCGCTCTGGCGAGTCGAAGGAAGCCGTTCGGGGTGGTCAGAAATAACGTCCAGCATGAGTTCGAGATCGTTGACGGTGCGGGCGAGTGGACCGATGACATTCACATCTGCATCGAGAGCTCCATAGGTGAGGTGATCGATGTATCCACGTTGCGGCACAACTCCGAATGAGGGTTTATGCCCGCAGACGCCCGAAAAGTGGGCGGGCAGTCGGACTGAACCTCCAATGTCGGTTCCGATCTCGACAGGGGTCAAGCATGTGGCAACCGCTGCTGCAGCACCACCTGACGAACCTCCGGGTGTTCGGCCGAGGTCCCACGGGTTACCCGTTCGCCCAAACATTTCGTTGACGGCTTGAATGTCGCCTGACCAACGCGGCAAGTTCGATTTGCCCCAGATGAC
>CALCBR010000017.1:0-12408 GCA_937897105.1 uncultured Acidimicrobiaceae bacterium
CACGGTGTTGGGCCGTCTTGTCGACCAGGGCAACACCGTGCTCGTCATCGAGCACAACCTCGACGTGATTAAGACCGCTGACTGGTTGATCGACCTTGGCCCCGAAGGCGGGGTCGGGGGCGGAACGGTTGTTGCCGAAGGCACACCAGAGCAGGTCGCCGCAGTCGATGCCTCTCACACGGGGGGGTTCCTGCGAGACTTGCTCGTGTGATCCAACCGTCGATCGACACTCTTGAACATCGGGCCGAGTTACAGCGGCGCACATTGGTGACGTTGCGGGTTGCAGTGGTGCCCGGGCAGGCCGCGGTTGCTGGCACCGTTGCGGTTGTCTCGCTGCTCGCAAAAGACATGTTGGGTTCTGACCGACTCGCCGGACTCGGGTCGGCGGCGTTCACGTTCGGTGCGGCGTTGACATCAATTCCGTTGGCTGCATTTATGCGTCGACGTGGGCGACGCCCGGGTCTCGCTCTTGCGCTTGGCATCGGGTCGTTTGGTTCGCTCGTTGCGGCCGCTGGTGGTCAGACAAGGATGTTCTGGCTGTTCATTATCGGCATGTTGCTGTTTGGCTCGGGCCAGGCCGCTTCGTTGGGTGCCCGCTATGCCGCAGCTGATCTTGCAACCGATGATGAGCGCGCGAAAGCGATTGGTGCTGTGGTGTGGATCGGCACCTTGGGCGCAGTGTTTGGTCCGCTGTTCACACCGTTAGAGAAACGCTTCGGCATCGCGATCGGGCTTAACGAATATGTGGGTCCATATCTGTTTGCGGCAGCGCTGTTCGCAGTAGGGGCACTTGCGTACCTTGTGTTTTTGCGACCTGACCCGTTAGTCGTTTCGAACGCGGTTGACCCGACTGCTGAGCGGGCCCGTCCGATCAAACAGGTTCGTAACTCTTTTGGCGAGATTCGAAAGTCGAAGCACGCAATGCTCGGGTTGGTGGCGATGGCGGGCGCGCAGGCGTCGATGGTCGGTGTGATGACGATGACCCCTCCGCATATGGCAGATCATGGGCACGCTGATCTCTCTGCGATGGTGATTGCGTTGCACATCGTGGGAATGTTTGGGCTCGCTCCGCTGGTCGGGCGGTTCGTTGACCGCACCGGAGCGGTGAAATCGGTGCTGATTGGCGCCGTGTTGCTCGGAGTGAGCACCATCACTGTGCAGATCGCCGGGTATGTGCCGGCACTTGTATTTATTGGTCTGTTCCTGCTGGGTCTCGGCTGGAACATCGGGCTCATCGCCGGAACATCTTTACTGACGTCGTCGGTGCCGGTGCACGCCCGAGTCGAGGCTCAGGGCACAGGAGATCTCACGTTGAGTTTGTGTGGAGCGATTGCTGCTCTGGGGTCAGGCTTCGTGAAGCAATCGTTTGAGTATCACATTCTCGCTGACCTGGCGACGGTGCTCGCCGGCGGGATGTTGTTGTATGCGCTGTACGTGCGGGCGGCGTCTAACGCAGCCGCTTCGATAGCTCATTAAGGCGCTTTTTCTCATCTGATGAGAGGGCATCGAGCCCTCTTGATGACACCTTGTCGAGTAAGCCGTCGAGTTCGTCTTGCAGCGCTTGGGTTGCTGGCGAGGCCGCAGGTGGTTCCCATGGGCCGCTCACGACTTGTGATCCTCCACGGCTCCGGTTGGGGCGGCGGACTTTTCCTCGAGATGAACGGGTCGGCTTTTTGTGCCGGGTGTTGTTGGTGAAGCGGGGGATCATGTCGAGACGGTCGGCGAATCCCCACTGACGGACGGTGACGAGGGCGGTGCCGATGGCGAGCAGCATCACAAGGAGTGACCCCCAGATGCGGTCGCCGACGAAGCGGAGGATGTCGATGCCCACAAAGATCGAGGCGATGATCCAGGCCGGGATACCGAAGAAGAACGGAGCGTCTGGGTTCTCAGCGGCGAAGATCGCCAGCATCACGGTGCCGAGTAGCCCGAGCCCCATTTCTGCTGCGGTCGGAAGGTCTCCGATGATCGAGACGAACAGTGTGGGCGCAACGGTGATGGCGACGATGAGTCGGGTGAATCGAATTCGGCCCACCATTTCTTCAACGATGTGTCCGAAGTACCAGAAGAAGAAGAGGGTGATGAGCACCCAAGCGCTCGTTGGCGGGGTTGCGATCGGCCAGGTGATGAGGCGCCAGATTTCGAATTGGCGTACCGCTGACGGGTGAAAGACGAGCTTGGCGAACCATTCGATGCTGACGGCGTACAGAAACATCGAGATGATGCCCGAACCAACGAGAAATGCGGTCGTTGTCACGTCGATGTTGCCAAGTTTGAACCAGCCGTCGCGAGAACGAGGGCCTGGTATGCCGAAATTGAATCGTTGTGCCACGTCTCCACGGTACTGGCACCGCAACGCTGTGTGCAGTCTCTGCTCGTAGTCTCTTGGAAGTGATTGAGCGACCGCCCACAGGAACGATTCCGGATGAGCCCGGGTCGTACCAATTCAAAGATGCTCATGGTCGCGTCATCTATGTGGGTAAGGCGTCGAGTCTCCGGCATCGGTTGAGCAGCTATTTCCAGCGGGCCGATCGGTTGCACCCTCGAACCCGTCAAATGGTGGAGACCGCCGAGTCGGTCGAGTGGACGATTGTGCGCAACGAGGTTGAGGCGTTGATGCTCGAGTATTCGCTCATCAAGCAGCATCGACCACGGTTCAATGTCCGGTTACGTGACGACAAGAGTTACCCGTTTCTTGCGGTGACGACCGATGAGGAGTGGCCGAGGGCGATGGTGACTCGGGGTGCCCGTCGAAAAGGGGTTCGCTATTTCGGGCCGTATGCCCATGCCTACGCGATTCGTGAGACGCTTGACTTGCTGTTGAGGTCGTTTCCTGTTCGTACCTGTTCGCCGGGCAAGTTTCGTCAGCATGAGCGTCTCGGCCGTCCGTGTCTGTTGTTTCACATCGAGAAGTGCGCCGGCCCGTGCGTTGGAGAGGTGTCAGCAGGCGACTACGAGTCGATGGTGAACGAACTGTGTGGTTTTCTCGGTGGTGATACCGATGAGGTGGTGGCCCGGCTCACCGATGAGATGGGTGATGCCGCGAAGGCCCTTGAGTTTGAAAAAGCGGCACGGTTGCGTGATCGGCTCGAGTCGGTCGAGCGAGCGATTGAGCGTCAGCAGATGGTGGCTGAGCGTGATGAAGACCTCGACATCATCGGTGTCTCCGATGACGAGTTGGAGGCATCGGTGCAGGTGTTCTTTGTGCGTCGTGGACGGGTTGTGGGCCGCAAGGGGTTTGTACTCGACAAGGTTGAAGAACTCTCCGACGGTGCGCTTGTCGGCAGGGTGATGGAGTCGATGTATGGCGATGAGCCGCCAACTGGGGTGCCGAAGCAGGTGTTGGTGCCGACGGTGCCCGATGACGTTGGGCTCTATGAAGAGTGGCTTGCAATGCTTCGAGGGTCGAAGGTTGCGATACGGGTGCCGCAGCGTGGTGATCGTCGGCAATTGCTCGAGACGGTGACCCATAATGCTCGAGAAGAGTTTGTGCGGCACCGGATGCGTCGGGCGAGTGACCACAATACGAGAAGTCGGGCCTTGACCGAGTTGCAAGACGCATTGCAGCTTCCCGAGGCGCCGTTGCGCATCGAGTGCTACGACATGGCGCATTTGCAGGGCACTGATTACGTCGGTTCGATGGTGGTGCTTGAAGACGGCATGCCCGCAAAAAAGGAGTATCGACGTTTCAAAGTCAACATCGATGGCAATGATGACTATGCGGCGATGGAGGAGGTGCTGACTCGTCGATTGCAGGCCTATCTCGATGAGCGTGATCAGCCGATCGAAGAGCGCGGTGAGAAACCAGGGAAGTTTGCGTACCCCCCACAGTTGCTCGTGGTCGATGGAGGAAAGGGGCAGCTGGGGGTTGCTGAGCGAGTGGTGAACGAACTTGGTTTGGCCGATGAAATTCCTGTTGCAGCTCTCGCAAAGCGGTTCGAAGAGGTGTACGTGCCGGGCTCTTCAGCGCCAGTTCGCATTACCCGTGGTTCGGAGGCGCTGTTTATGTTGCAACGCATTCGTGACGAGGCACACCGGTTTGCGAATTCGTTCCACCGTGAGCGACGGTCGAAGCGAATGACGACGAGCAGCCTCGACGGCATTCCGGGTCTTGGGCCAGCTCGCAGAGACCGCTTGGTGAAAGCGCTGGGTGGTGTGCGGGCGGTGAAAGCAGCCGATCTTGAGTCGCTGCAAGCGTTGTCATTTCTGCCCGATGCGGTGGCGCAGGCGGTGTACGACAAGTTCCACTCCGACGCTACATAGCAACGGACATTCAGAGTTGACTGATGACCTCGGTGTGAAGCCGATCGAGGTGCTCTTTCCGGGCTGCAGGTTCTGACCCCATCAGCCAATCGGGCACGATGAACTCGTCGAAGCCAAGCTCGCGGTACTGGTTGAGTATTCCGATGAGTTCGTCGGCTCCGCCGGCAATGGTGCGGGGGCCGAGAGGCCCTTCGAGTGCCTTCGCGTTTGCCGCAGCGTCATCGCTGAGGTGTACGGCCACTTGCACTGAGGTGTGCAGAGTCGCTGGGTCGCGACCAACGCGTTCGCAGGCGGCGTGCATTGCGTTGAGGCGTTCGCCGGCGCTGTCGGGGTGGCCCCAGGTATTCCACTCTTCGGCGTGGCGGGCGGTAATGCGCAGCATGCGATTTCCACCGGTGCCGACAAGTATCGGTAACTGTTGTTGCACTGGTTTTGGTTGACAGGGAGCGTCGGTGATGGTGTATATGAATCCTGCAAAGGTTGTGCGTGGCTCGTTGAGTAGCGACCGAATAATTTGGATTGCTTCTTCGAAGCGGTCAACGCGCGGTTTGGGTGCTTCGAGTTCGATGCCGTAGGCGACGTGTTCATTGATTTGCCAGCCTGCACCGAGGCCGAGGACGAATCGGCCATCCGACACGTGGTCGATGGTCGCTGCTCGGTTCGCAAGGAGCGCCGGGTGGTGCACCGATGTGGGGGCGACGAGTGGTCCGAGGCGGAGTTGCTCGGTGACGACGGCCACCGCAGGCAGCAGTCCCCACACTTCGTGTGAATCGCCGTCGTTCACTTTTGTGTTGCCGGTGTTTGGCATGTAGTGGTCAGCGAACCACATGCCATACCAGCGCCCGTCGTCGAGCCAGCGGGCGAGATCGAGCACTTCATCAACCGGGTATTTGATATTTGGCCACACAGAAAACTTCATGATTTGAACCGTAGTGTGGGCTCTGTGTCTGGAGACCTATCGCGCCGTCTATGGGAGGAGCATGCTGAGTGGTGGATCGATGGTTTCACTGACGGCGCCGACCCTGAATATGAAGACCAGATCATTCCGCTCGTGGTCCGAGAACTTGCAGGGGTTGAGACGGTTCTCGATATCGGCACCGGAGACGGTCAGATAGCGCGGGCGTTGTCGGCGACCGGTTGTGCGGTGACCGGCGTTGATCCAACATCTGCGCAAATTTCGGTTGCGGTCGAGCGGGGTGGTGGGCCGCGCTACGTGCAGTCGGGGGCGTGTCCGCTTCCATTTGATGACGAAAGTTTTGATGCCGCTCTTGCCTGCTTGGTGTTCGAACATATTGATGATGTCGACGGGGCGATCAGCGAGGTTGCTCGGGTGTTGCGCCCGGGCGGTTCGTTCAATTTCTTGTTGAACCACCCGTTACTGCAAACCCCAGACAGCGGATGGATCGACGACCATATGGTCGAGCCTCCCGAGCAGTACTGGCGTATCGGCAATTATCTTGATGAGGCCGAGACGATTGAGCAGGTCGAATTGGGTGTGCACATCAGGTTTTTGCATCGGCCGTTGTCGCGCTATCTCAATGCTCTCGCCGACAATGGTCTGCTGCTCGAGCGCATGGATGAACCGGCCCCTCCTGAGCGTTTTCTTGCTCAGGCTCCTGAATATTTCGAAGCAGCGTCGGTGCCTCGGTTGTTGCATCTTCGACTTCGAAAAGTCGTGAACTGACAGCGTTGAAGGTTGTGCCGCTAATCGCCGGTCTAAGGTTTGGGCGTGGCTGAAATCGTCGTCATTACCGGGCTGTCGGGAGCGGGGCGTTCTGCGGCGGCTGGGGTGTTGGAAGATCTTGGCTTCTACGTCGTCGATAATTTGCCGACATCTCTGGTGCCGACGATTGTGGAGCTTGCAGCAAAGCCGGGTGCGGGTATTGACCAGCTGGTTCTCGTGTCAGGTCGCAATCATGCGGAGTTGTTGACGCATGTCAATGATTTGAAGGCGGCAGGCCACCGGGTGTCGATGCTGTATTTGGAGGCGTCAACCCAGATGTTGGTGAAGCGCTATGAGGCAACCCGACGTCGGCATCCGTTCGATACCGATGGTTCTGGGGTGTTGGAGGCGATCGAGCGAGAACGAGTGGCTCTTGAGGAAGTGAAAGGTGCCGCCGATCTTGTCGTCGATACCTCTGAACTCAACGTGCATCAGTTGAAGGATCGAATCGTGTCGGCGTTTTCTGAGACAGGTTCAACGTCGATGCAGGTGTCGGTCGAATCGTTCGGCTACAAACACGGCATTCCGCTCGATGCTGACATCGTGATGGATGTGAGGTTCTTGCCAAATCCTCATTGGGATGAGCAACTGCGCCAGCTGACGGGCCGCGACGAGCCGGTGAGCGAGTTTGTGTTGAACAACGAGGTCACTCAGCGGTTTTTGAGCCATCTTGAGGCGTTGTTGCTCGACGTGATTCCGAGTTGTCAGTCAGAGGGCCGCAACTATCTCACGATTGCAATCGGTTGTACCGGTGGCCGACATCGCTCGGTGGCCATCGTTGAGCATCTGGTTGGTCGCCTTGGTGACCACGAGGTGAAGGCGGTTGCCTCACATCGCGATGTCGACGGACGCTGAATCGTCCGTTCGCCCCTAAGAGTTGTGTCGCATCTGCATCTTGTGCCGCGCGTCTGACTACTCTTGCCAACGACCGTGTGGTCAGAAAATGTGAAAGGACCTCCCATGACAGTTCGTGTTGGTGTTAACGGATTTGGACGTATTGGCCGCAACTTTTATCGTGCGGTGCTTGCCCAGGGCGCAGACGTTGAGTTCGTTGCAGTGAATGATTTGGGTTCGCTTGATCAGATGGCTCACCTGTTGAAGTACGACTCGGTGATGGGTCGTCTCGATCAGAACGTGAAGGTTGTCAAGGGTGGAATCAAGGTCGGCAATCACACCATCCGGGTGCTGTCAGAGCGTGATCCAAAAGCGCTGCCGTGGGGTGACCTTGGTGTCGATGTCGTTGTCGAATCGACGGGTATTTTCACCGATCGTGACAAAGCAGCAATGCATCTCGAGGGTGGCGCACCGCGAGTGATCGTGTCGGCGCCGTCAAATGGAGCGGACATCACCATCGTCTATGGCGTCAACCACACTGATTTCGACAAGAAGAAGCACCAGGTCATTTCGAACGCAAGTTGCACCACGAACTGTTTTGTTCCGCTGATCAAGGTGCTCGATGACGCGTTTGGTGTGAAGCAGGGCCTCATGACGACCGTGCACGCTTACACCGGCGACCAGTCACTTGTTGACGGCCCACATAATGACCTTCGTCGTGCTCGTGGAGCGGCGATCAACATCATTCCGACATCGACTGGGGCAGCTCGGGCAACGAGTTTGGTGTTGGCATCGATGAAGGGCCGGCTTGATGGCACCTCGCTTCGAGTGCCGGTGCCGACGGGTTCGATCACTGACGTGACCGCAACCCTGAAGAAGAAGGCCTCGGTCGACGACATCAATGCGGTGTTCGCAGCGGCGGCCAAGAAGGGCGACCTGAAGGGCATCTTGAAGTACACCGAAGACCCAATCGTGTCGAGCGACATTGTCGGCGATCCGCACTCATCGATTTTTGATGCAGGTATGACGATGTCGATGGGCGACCTCGTGAAGGTGTGCTCGTGGTATGACAACGAGTGGGGCTACTCAAACCGTTTGGTCGACCTGGTTCGCTACGTCAGCCGCGGTCGCTGATCTGCAATGACAGACGAGTCATCGCGCATCCCCATTCTCGAAGATCTCGGTGATGTCACTGGGCGCCGGGTCTTGGTTCGCACAGATTTCAACGTGCCGTTAGAGGAGCGTGCGGGTTCGCAGGTCGTCGTCGATGATTTTCGTATTCGTGCAGCGTTGCCGACGATTTCGTGGCTGTTGGAGCGTGGCGCTCAGGTGGTGTGTGCGAGTCATCTCGGTCGGCCAAAGGGTCAACCAGTTGATGAGTACTCGATGGACCCAGTGCGTGCACGGCTGAGCGAACTCGCCCCTGGCGTTGAGTTGCTGGAAAACCTGCGTTTCAACCCCGGCGAGGAAGCAAACGATGATGCCTTTGTCGCCTCGTTGACCGATGGCATTGATTTCTATGTGAACGATGCGTTCGGTGCGTCGCATCGTGCTCATGCGTCAATTGTTGGTCCGCCGATGTCGATGCCTTCCGCGATGGGTCGCCTGTTGCAGCAAGAGGTCGAAGTGTTGACGGGGCTGCGCAATAAGCCGAAGCGGCCGTTTGTTGCGGTGCTTGGCGGGGCGAAGATCTCCGACAAGTTGGGCGTTGTTGAGGCGTTGCTATCGGTGGTCGATCAACTTGTGATCGGCGGTGCCATGTGTTTCACGTTCTTTGCGGCTCAGGGCAAACCCATTGGTGATTCGCTGTTTGAACCTGACATGGTGGAGACCTGTCGACGCATTCTTGAAACCGCAGGCGACAAGATCGTGTTGCCCGATGACATGGTCGGTGTTGACGCTTCTGGAGAGTTTGCAACGTTCGGAACTCGTCTGCCTGAAGGGTCAAAGGGGTTCGATATCGGTCCGGGTTCGGCGGCCGCATTTAGCGATGTGGTGATGGATGCCCGAATGGTGTTTTGGAATGGGCCGATGGGCATGTTCGAAGATGAACGATTCGCTGGTGGCACGAGAACGGTTGCCGAGGCGATGGCTGAAACGAAAGCGTTCACGGTTGTTGGCGGCGGAGATTCCGCCGCTGCACTTGCTCAGTTCCGTTTAGATGATGAAGTAGATCATGTGTCAACTGGCGGGGGAGCGAGCCTCGAACTGCTCGAACTCGGCGACCTTCCCGGTCTTGCAGCATTGAGAGGTGCCCCTAATGCCTGATGTTCGCACACCGCTGATCAGCGGTAACTGGAAGATGAACCTCGACCATTTTGAGGCTCTTCGAAATTTGCAGAAGCTCGCCTGGCTGCTGCCGAAAGACATCTATCAGCGGGCAGATGTGAGCATCCACCCGCCGTTTACCGATATTCGTACGCTGCAGACGTCGATTGAAGCTGACCGGATGGATATTTTGCTCGGAGCCCAGCATTGTCATCACGAAGTGAACGGCGCCTTCACCGGTGAGGTCTCCCCGTTGTTCTTACAAAAGCTTGACGTGAAACTCGTCATCTGCGGCCATAGCGAACGCCGAGATCTTTTCGGTGAGACCGATGAGATGGTGAATGCAAAGGTGAAAGCGATCTTGAAGCACAACATGACACCAATCATGTGTGTGGGCGAGTCGTTGGCTGAGCGTGAAGCAGGTGAGACCGAAGCGAAGGTGCTCGGTCAGGTGGTCAACGGTTTGCAGGGTGTGAAGAAAGCGGAAGTTGGCTCGATGGTGATTGCGTACGAGCCGATTTGGGCGATCGGCACGGGCAAAACTGCGACCGCTGACGATGCTCAACAGGTCTGTGCCTCCATTCGTGCGGCGGTGACGGCATCGTTTGGGGCTGATGCTGGTGCATCGGTTCGCATTCAATATGGCGGTTCGGTGAAACCCGGAACGACCGAAGAGTTGATGACGCAGCCTGATATCGACGGTGCATTGGTGGGTGGGGCAAGTCTTGACCCGGACGATTTTGCGCAGATCGTCAAAATTGCTGCTGGCTAGGTTTGACGCGCCGAATCTTCGGCGTCGGTCACTGGTACGTTCAGTATCAGCATGAAACACTCGACAGTTCCTTTGCGGCATCGAAGCCCGGTAACTGGTGTGCTGTGCATGTCGGCAGCCCTGCTGCTTGCCGCATGTTCGGGTGGGGATGCGGTCGAATCGACAACGAGCGCTGTTGTGCAAACCACCACTACCGTTGCGCAACCCGAAGAAGTACCGGCCGACGATGCTGCGTCGAGCGATGCCTCGACAACGACGAGCAGCGCTGTTCCGACGACGACGTTGCCAATTCCAGATGCTGCAGTGATGCAACTTGCGTTTCAGTTTGCTGCTGATGCCTATTGGCCCGATGGCACCAAGATCGGTGTCGATGATGTGCGTTGCACGGTCGATGCGTTGCGGTCGACGCCGGGCTCGGTTGGTGTCGAGGCGTATGACGCGGTGATCGATGTTCGAGAGGGACGTGCTGAAGATCTTGTCGAGGTATACTTCGACCGTTTCGTCGGTAACTATCGAGTGTTGTTCGACCGCTTGCTGCAGGCCTCCGCTATCGAGTCGTGCAGCGATGTGACCACTGCGTTTGATGATGAGGCGCCTACGGGTTGGGGTGTGTTCTCGGTTGAAGCGTGGAATACCGCTCAGATGATGCTGGTGCCATCGCATTCGGGCGACGAGGAATGGGAGTCGTTTGGGTTTGAGCGTCTCGTGGTGGTACCGGTGGGAAGTTCCGCAGTGGAAGTTGATCTTCTTCGGTCGGGGCAGATTGATGTCATCATCCCAGACGTGTCGCGTGAGACGGTCGAGGGGCTATCAGACCCCAATTTGGGCTTCGAGCAATTTGATTTGGGACGACATGAAGACATGTATCTTCGCTCGACTGGGGTGTTTAGCGATCCGCTGTTCCGTGAAGCATTCTGGTTGTCGGTTGATCGCGAGGCGTTGGTTGACGAGGTGTACGCGCCTCTGCTGGGGTCAACCGAGGTGTGGAACTGTGGCCCGGTGACCTTTGACGAATGGTGTTCCGGGCAAACTCCCTTTGCTGGGTCGTTCAATGCTGACGCTGCTGCACAGATGTTGACGGAGGCCGGCTGGACGTTTGATGGTGATAGTTACTGGCAAGACGAAACCGGCGAGCCGCATGAGATTACGTGGCTGGTCGCCGGTGCTCGAGCCCGTCAAGATCAACTTGTCGATGCACTCGTACCGATGATGCGAGATATGGGCTTTCGGTTGAAGGTTGAGTCGGTGGGAAGCGAGTTCGAGTTCTCCGATCGGCTTGCCGCTGGTGATTGGGATCTTGCGGTGTATGCGCAGTCAGGGTTGGCTGATGTCGGGTTGTTTGCTGCTGCGCATTCGTGTGCTGAGTTCTCGACTGCTGAGCGTGAGGGCTGGAACGTGAACGGCTTCTGTGATGCTGAGTCTGATGCGTTGCTCGATCGAGCGCTCACTGTTCGAAATGAAGATGATCAGGTTGCAGATATCCAGGCGGTTCTTGGTCGGATGGCGAAGACTCACCATGTGCTGCCATTGGTGAGGTTGCCGTCGACGGTTGCGTGGCGGCCTGACACTGTTGGTCCTGCTGAGGCGGTTTCTGCGATAGGTGAATCGGGGTTGTTGTCGGTCGAGCAGTTGACCGCTCTCGAAGATCTTGACGGTGATGGCACGATCTTTATTGGGGTTGAAGAGTGGGCTGCGTGCACGAATCCGGTGCTGAGCTGCGGTGCAGATGGCTGGTTTGGCGATGGAATTGGGGCGCTGGCGGTGCCTGGCATTTGGACGACTGATGACGGCGTGACGATCACGCATTCATCGTTGGTGCGCCAAGCCCCATTTGTGACCGAACTTCGCTGACCGCACCCCGTTTGGCGGCGATAACCTCTCACACGTGCGTGATGTAATGCTGTACGTAATGTTGGTCATCAACATCGTGTCAATGATCGGGACTATTTCCGGGGTGTTGTTGCACTCTGGTCGTGGTGGCGGTTTGTCTGACATGTTTGGTGGTGGCGGTGGCGCTGCTCTCGGGTCAACCGCAGCAGAACGCAACTTGAACCGCATCACTACGGTGTTCGCTCTTTCCTGGATCTTGTCGGTCCTCGCATTGAGCTTCCTTTACATTCGCTGAGAGGTGTGTCGTCGGCAACGTGCAGTTGCTGTTGTTGCCGGTAACCTCTTCTCACCACGTCGGAGTGGCGGAATGGCAGACGCGCTAGCTTGAGGTGCTAGTGCCCTACTAATGGGCGTGGGGGTTCAAGTCCCCCCTCCGACACCAGTTGAAACTCCCCGAGAGGCATCCGCCCGGGTCGAGAGTCCGCGTTGAAGTCAGTTGGCCTCAGCGAGATCTCATACCTGACATCGATGCGCTAGCGGCATCGGTTCGGGACGGTCGCTGCGGGGGATCCATCGCTCGTGATTTCCTGATCTTTTTGTGAGATCTGTGCCGTGTCTTCCTCTTGTCATGTGAGACGACAGATGGTCGTCCGGAGACAAGGGAGAGAATCATGGGAAAGTTCCAACGCACTATCGCCGCGACGTTGGCCGTCGTCGG
>CALCBR010000018.1:0-1958 GCA_937897105.1 uncultured Acidimicrobiaceae bacterium
TCTCGAGAAAACCGCGGTTGAACCACGAAGTAAGGAGGTGGACGAGGTCGGCATCAAGACCTTGAAGGTCGCCTCGGTGACGGCCCGTCGCGAGAAGGTCAGAGCGCATTCGTACGATGACTGACGTGGCGCCAGGCGCCTGATTGAGCCGTCGAAGAAACTCTTGGCGAGGAGCCTCAACGGCCCGGGAGAGTTTAATGATGTTGGTTTCGCTGGGATCGTGAAGGTACGCCCGGGCGGCGGCATCAAGACGTTGCGGGTCGGGTGCGAGTGACTGATAAAGCCATGAGAGGTGGTCAATTTTTGTAAGGTCATTGAGGGTCTGGTATCGGTCGATGATCGCCGATGCCAATGCGACACCAGATGCTTCGCCCTATCGGTAACTGAAAAGCGCCCCTGGACTCGATTCGCTCTGGAGCAAGCCTGAGTAGTTTTCCATTCGGCTCTATGATGCGAGATCGTCCCACTACGGTGGGGCCATGTCCGATGCAATCGTGACCCTTGCCTCCGATCGAGCTGCAGTGACGGTTGATCTTGTCGCAGGAGGTCGACTGGCGTCGCTGACCGTCGACGGCGACGAACTCTTGTACACCGGTGAGCCAGGCACAAGTCTCGTGGGGTGGGGCTGCTATCCAATGGCGCCATTTGCAGGACGTGTACGTGATGGAATGTTGAGATTTGGCGGTCTCACTCATCAGTTGCGGCTCAACATGTCACCTCACTCAATCCACGGAACAGTCTTTGATCAGCGGTGGGAGCGTGAAAGCGAAAACCGGTTTTGTTGCGACTTAGGTCCAGAGTGGCCCTGGGAGGGTTATGCAGCACAGACCATCGAAATCGATGAAGAAGGCCTCCACCTTCGGCTTGAATTGCACACTGTCGGGAGCCCATTTCCTGGAAGCATCGGATGGCATCCGTGGTTCCGTAGCCAATTGCAAACCGGCGAACAACTGCGAATTGATGCATCCGTTGGCCGGCAACTTGTTCGCGATGGCACTGGTATGCCGACCGGACAGTGGGTTGAACCAAGACCACGGCCATGGGATGACTGCTTCACTGACGTGACATGGCCGATTGTGCTCGATTGGGTCGGCCGACGAACCTTGCAGATCGACTCAAGTTGCGAATTCGCAGTGATCTACGACGAGGAACCTCAGGCCTGGTGTGTGGAACCGCAAAGCGCACCCCCAGACGCGGTCAATACTTCCACAGACGTTGTCACCCTGGAGTCGCCGCTGATTGCGACAACGACGTGGAGATGGTGAAGCCCAGCCACGACAGATGGGTTCATTCGCGCCCAAGAGGCCCCGTTCGTTTGAGAGTGTTCCGGATATGTGCGTATGACGCTGCAATGCGTTCATAATTCTGTCGGTCAAGTACCGTTCAAGCCGTGTCGCCAGCATCAGAGTTACCGATCATTTATTTCGATCACCCAGTTCCTGATCTCTACAGCGATCTCGTTGAGGGCCGCATGGTTGCGGTAGGTCCGCAAGAAGGTCTTGAACATGCGGTGGGAGTGATCGCCGGGGCGAAACGAGCATGGAATGCAGCTGAATTCGCAAACGCTCCACAACTCAAAGTGCTGTCCCGTCTCGGTATCGGCTACGACAATGTCAATGTTGCCGATGCCACTGCAGCAGGAGTCATAGTTTGCAATGCTCCTGTTGCTCCATCTGTGTCGACCGCAGAGCACGCGATTGCGCTCATGCTTGCTATCACGAAAGAACTCGTGCCGCAGATGGATCGTGCCACGGCTGGACTGCCAGGAAGCGGCGTGGGAAGTTCGCTTGAACTCGATGGCCAGACACTTGGCCTTGTCGGCTTTGGCAGAATTGCCCAGCGAGTTGCAGTTGCCGGTCTCGCAATGGGAATGAACGTCCTCGCCCACGACCCTTACCTCGAAACCTCACCAATCGATCAGGTATCACTTGTGTCGCTTGAACATCTTTTAATGGTAT